>JBARYS010000125.1:0-4886 GCA_049648155.1 Catalinimonas sp.
CAGCCGCGCCAGGTCGATGGCCGCCTCGGTGTGGCCGGCACGCCGCAGCACACCGCCGCGCTTCGCCTTCAGAGGGAAGATGTGCCCCGGGCGGCCCAGGTCGTCGGGCGTGGTGGCGGGGTCGACCAGCGCGCGGATGGTCTTGGCACGGTCGTGCGTCGAGATGCCCGTCGTGCAGCCGTGGCCCAACAGGTCGACCGACACCGTGAAGGGCGTGGCGTGCACGGCCGTGTTGCGGCCCACCATCAGTTCGAGGTCGAGTGCCTCGCAGCGCTCTTCGACCAGCGGCGCGCAGACCAGCCCGCGCCCCTCCGTGATCATGAAGTTGACGATTTCGGGCGTGACGCACTCGGCGGCACAGACGAAGTCGCCCTCGTTCTCACGGTCTTCGTCGTCGACGACGATCACCACCTTCCCCCGGCGGACGTCTTCGATGGCCGCTTCGATGCTGTCGAGTGTGGATTGGGTACCGGACATAAAAAAGATCAGTTGCCGTCAGTTAACAACAAACGCTGCCGATTGATTGCCACGTAGATACCGAAGGCCACGAACATCGAGAGGGCCGTCCAGAACAAGAGGCTCTTCGAGCGGCGCGGCGACTTCTGTTTGCGGGCCTCGACAAAGCCTTTGATGACGGATACGTCATCGTCTTGTTGTAAAAGCTTATAGTCGACACGCGCTTGCAGAATGTTCTTCTCGATCTCGACCACCTTCGCGCTTGTCTCCGAGATGTCGGGCAGGGTTACGCCGCCCTCCGCGCCGTCGCCGTCGATGGCCCGGTCGAGCAGCCGTGCGTAGCTCTGCTGCAGGCCCCGCAGGTAACGCAGTTCCTGCTCCAGGCTGAGCACCATCGTGCGCTTGCCTTCCCGCTCCAGCCTGACGCGGCTCTGCACGAAGGGCGACTGGTTTAGGTATCGCAGCAGCGCGCTCTGTACGGACGGGTAGATGGACTGGTCGCCGGTGGTGAGGTAAAGCGTGAATTCCCGGTACTCGCGGTCCGAAAAGATGTTCTTTTCCCGGATGGCGACGCGCAGCCCGCTGATCTGTTCGGCCGTGTCGAGGGGCAGGCTGAGCACGTCGGCGAGCTGATCGTCGGCCCCGTATTCCAGCATCAGTTGCAGCTCGGCGATCAGCGAACTCACCTGCGTATCGGTCAGATAGCGCGAAGAGGCTACCATCGAAGCCTCGTAGCGGGGCGGCGTGCGGTAGTAGTAGAGCAGGCCCAGCGCGACCCCCACCACGAACCCCACCAACAGGTAAAAGCGCGACCCCCAGAAGAAGCGCCGGAGGTGCCGTAAGATCTCGACCAGATTGATCTCGTCGGCCGAGGAAGTAGAGACGTTTTGTGACATTGCGGAGGGCGGCAGAGCCGCTCGTTAGTTAGCTTCTTAACGCGTTAAACTGCTCGATCTTGTCGGCCACGAGTTGCTTCATCTCGCGCCGGAAACGCTCCTGCCCGAAGCTCTGCGCGTGCTCGTGTACGGCGTACGGCTCGAAGTCGAGGCCCTCGAACCGCCGCACGGCCGCCGCCATGGCCGCCGGGGTCTGCTCGGCGAACAGCACGCCCGTCTCACCGTCGCGGACCGTCTCGCCCGCCCCGCCGCGCCCGAAGGCAATCACCGGTGTGCCGCACGCTTGCGCCTCCACCAGCGTGATGCCGAAGTCCTCTTCGGCGGCAAACAAGAACGCGCGCGCCCGCTGCATCAGATCGCGCAGTTCGTCGGCGGGCAGGTAGGGGCGCAGCTCGACGTTCGGCGTGGCCCGGCGGCGGATCTTGGCCAGCTCCGGCCCGTCGCCCGCCATGATCAGGCGCTTGTCGGGCATCCGTGCGAAGGCCGCCACGATCAGGTCGTTCTGCTTGTAGGGCACCATCCGCGAGGAGGTGAAGTAGAAGTCCTCCTTCTTGGTGTGCAGCGGAAAGCGGGCCACGTCGACGGGCGGGTAGACCACGTCGGCAGGGCGGCCGTAGTGCTTCCGGATGCGCCGGGCAATGTAGTGTGAGTTGGCCACGTAGTGGTCCGGGCGGTTGGCGCTCAGGTAGTCCCAGCGGCGCACGCCGTGCAGCACGCGCTGCGCCGCCAGGCCACGCACGCCCCGGTGCAGTCCGGTTTGCCGGAGGTACTGCGGGTAGAGATCCCACACGTAACGCATGGGCGAGTGGCAGTAGCAGATGTGCAGTTGCTCGGAGCCGGTCAGCGCGCCCTTCGCCACGGCGTGCGACGAGGAGAGCACCACGTCGTAGTCGCGCAGGTCGAACTGCTCGACGGCCATCGGAAACAGCGGCAGGTAGTTGCGGAAGCGCCGCCGGGCCAGTGGCAGGTGTTGAATGAACGACGTCCGCACCGCCTTGTGCATCAGGTAGCCGCGTTCGGCGGGCGACAGGAAGTCAACCAGCGCGAAGAGGTCGCTGGCAGGGTAGAGGTGCAGCAACTGCTCGACTACCCGCTCGGAGCCCGCGTAGTTGACGAACCACTCGTGCACCACCGCCGTACGCAGCCGGGCCGGGTCAATCTGCACGGTGAGGGCGCTCGCCTGGGGAAGCGTGGCGGAGGGGGGCGGATTCTGGATTGACAAAACTGAGAAGCGACAGCAGGAAGGCGTACAAAACTACCCCTTTCTGCCGTTCGAGCATCGACTCGGTCAGCCAGCAGAGGGCCGTGATCAGGACGAACGCGGCAAACAGCCGGTCGCCGCGCCGCCACGCCAGCCGCAGCCCCGTGCCCAGGTGCAGCGCCAGGACCAGCAGGCCGACTACGCCCAGGGCCAGCGTAGTCTGAAGATACTGATTGTGGGCGTTGAATCGGTAGGCAACTCCCCACTCAAACGCCTGCTCAGCATAGGTTTCGAAGAGCTCCGCGTTGCCGTCACCGGTGCCTGCTCCGAGCCAAGGTCGGTCGGCGGCGGTCGTCAGGGCGCCCTGCCAGATCAGTACCCGGAGGTTGGAGCTGGTCTGTGCGTGCGGTGCGTTGCCTTCGCCGAGGCTCTCTATGAATCGGTCGGTACGTACGTGCAGAGGAGTTATCCACAAGAGTGCCGCCGCCGTCGTTAGGCCCGCCGTCAGAAGTAACGCCACCGCCCAGCCCGGCCCGGCCCGACGCCACAGCACGACGACCGGCCATACTGATACGCTCAGTACCACGATGAGAATGGCCATCTGCGCCCGCATCAGCACGATGGTTGCTCCGAAGAGCACCACGGCGGCAACGACCAAGGCCCACGCCCAGGTGGGCGACGACGGCCTTGCGTAAGCCCAAGCCGCTGCTGGGGGATAGACCGTGCCCCGCCTTAACCAGACGAGCAGGGCGGCAAGCGACAGCAGCAGGTAGTAAGCCAAGTAGGTACGGTGCAGGCCGTAGTTGCGCAGCGGCACGCCGCCGGCGTAGAGTTCGAACAGTTGCCGCGCGCCGCCGTTGCCCAAGCTGAAGCGTAGGCTGCCGGCGAGCATCATGAGGGTCACGGCCGCACAGCCGCCCACCAACGCCCATACCGCCCACCGTACGTCGCGCGGCGAAAGCGTCACCGATCCTAACATCAGCGGGAAAGCCAGCAGCGCAGCCTTCTTCTCCAGAGTGTACCAGCCTACTTCTTGGTGCTCCGTGTAGAGCATTCCCAAGGCGTAGAGCACGTAGAGGCTCAAGTAGACGGCGGCGGCGGGGCGGGTCCGCCACCGTTGCCACTTGGCGGGCCAGTCGCCTTCGAGCAGCCAGTGTAGGGCCAGGCTGAGGACGAGCAGCGTGTTGAGGCGCATCGACAGGGGCAGCGTCAGGGCCACGGCGGCCAGCAGATAACGACGAAGCCCCCCCCACCACGGGAGTCGGTGCATTTGTGGCGGAAGGTATCTCACGTGTGGCTGAGTATTCGTCGGGTCAGCGCTCCGAGCGTCTGCCGGGTCAAGGCCAGGCCAAGGGTGATAAGCACCAGTACGTAGAAAGCCGCAAAGCCAATGCTGATGCTGAAGCAGAGCGCCAGCGTCCAGCTCAGCGTGTAGGTGTAGGCGCGGATCACGTCTCCATTGTGTTCGATGGTTCGCCGGATGTGGTCGTTTACGTAGGCCAACACGTAGCCCAGCAGCAGCCCGAGGGCCACCACCCCCGGCACCCCGAAGTTTAAGAAAGCCTCACCGAACGTGCCCGGCCGCAGGCCCGGGTGGGTGGCCGGGTGCATGTGGGCAGTGGTGGCCGTGACGACGCCTAGCCCCCACGTGTCGCGGAATGCCGAGAACTGGCGGGGTACGAACGAAATCAGCCCGGCCAGGTACGTTTTCCCCCACAGCCACTCTTCCGACCAGAGCGACATCACCCAGGCAAAGTCGCGGGTATCTGAGAACGTGCCGCCGTAAAAAATTTCGAGGCTGATGCGCCCCATTACTGCGCTGATTGACCCCCCCCGCAGGCCCAGCAGCACGATGGCCATCGCCACCAGCCCGATCCCGACGCCCATCACCTGTATCCACCGCACCCGGCGGTAGTACAAAAAGGCAGTGAACATGAGTAGCGTCAGGATTGGAAACAGCACCCCGCCTCGTGTGCCTAAGAAGGGCATGCTCATGAGCAGCAAAATCAACCACGCACGGTCGACCAGGCGGCGGCGGGGCGGAACCCGGCGGGACGTCAGCACCCGCAGGCCGATGAACACCAGCGACAGAGGGTAGAGCGCCAGCATCAGGTTGTAAAAGGGTCGCAGCAGGCCGTTCATGTGGAAATACCCGCGCGGGTTGAAGAGATAGCCCGTGGCGATCTGCACTTGGATGACGAACAACAATAAAATGCCGGTCAGCAGCACCAGTAGATCGGTGGTGAGCGGGTGCTTGATGTTGTTTTCCAGCAACCGCTCCACCACGCGGTGAAACGCCCGTAGCGGGGCGGCCGTACCCAACGCACGGTAGA
>JBARYS010000126.1:0-8534 GCA_049648155.1 Catalinimonas sp.
GCCGGGGGTAAGCCCAGCAGCACGTTAGTCTGCACCGAGAGGCCGTCGGCCGAGCCGGGGCGCGTCTCGATCACAATCAGCCCCGCCTTGCCGTCGGGGTCGTACTTGGCCGAGGGGGCCGTGACCAGTTCGACGCGCTCCACGGCGTTGGCGGGCAGTTGGCGCAGCAGCGCGGCGGCGTCGCCCTGCACGGGCTGGCCGTTGAGGATCACCTGGAAGCCGCTACCACCTCGCACCGTGATCTCGCCCTGGCCGTCGACCGCCACCGAAGGGACGTTGCGCAGCACGTCGGCCGCCGTACCGCCTCGGCTGTCGCGAAACTGCCGGGCGTCGTACACCTGTCGGTCCACCGTGTGGTACTGCGTCACGCGTTCGCCCCGCACGCGCACCTCTTCGAGCAGCTGCTCGCCGGCCCGCAGGGCGATGTCGGTCAGGGTCACGTCTGCGCTCCCCACGCGCAGGTTGCCCCGCAGGCGAGGGGCGTATCCCATAAAACGCGCCCGGAGGTAATAGTCGCCGGGCGGCACGTCGTCGAGGCGGAAGGAGCCGTCGTCGCCCGAAAGTGTACCGTCTACCAGCGTGCTGTCGGCCGACCGGTGGAGGGCAACGGTAGCAAAGGCCAGCGGCTGGCCGTCGTCGGCGTCGAGGATGCGCCCGGTGAGCGTAGCGGCGCGGGCGGGTGCGGTCAGGCAGAGCAGACCGATCATCAACGAGAGGAGCCTCATGGGGGAGGGATGTTGCACAAAGGTAGGCCCCGTGCTCCGCGCCGGACCGTTACGATTTCGGCAGCTTCCAGGGGCGGCGGTACTCGACGCTCGCCAGCGCCTGCGCCTCGGGGTCGTCCTTGAAGCGCTGCTTGTCCTTGTCCCAGTAGACCTTTTTGCCCAGCCGGTAGGCAATGTTGCCCAGGTGCGCGTTGATGGCCGTGTTCGCACCCGTCGCCAGGTCGCAGTTGAGCTTTTCGCCCTCGCGGACGGCGTTGACGAAGTTGAGCGTGTGCGCGTCGCGGTCGTTGCCGTTGGGCGTTTGCAGAGGCACCGGCATCCGCTGGTACACCCGTGGTCGGCTGTTGCGGTCGTACTCGGGAATCACCTCCCAGCCGCGCCGGTTGACCACCAGCGTGGCCGTCTCGCCGTGGAAGGCCACCCCGTGGTCCTTGTCGTAGGGGCCGCGCCCGAGGCCGATGGTGTGGTTCCAGCTCATCAGGAAGTCGTCGAACTCGTAGACGGCGTTCAGCGTGTCGGGTGTCCGCATGGCGTCGTCGGGGTAGGCGTACTTACCGCCGGCCGACATCACCGCGTTCGGCCCGCCGGCCTTCATGCCGTAGAGCACCATGTCGATCATGTGCACGCCCCAGTCGGTCATCAGCCCGCCGGCGTACTCCCAGAACCAGCGGAAGGTGAAGTGGAAGCGGTTTTCGTTGAACGCGTGTTTGGGCGCGGGGCCGAGCCACATGTCGTAGTCCACGCCCGGCGGCGGCGCGGCCTGGTCGGGCTTGTGCGGCACGCTCCCCTTCCAGTCGAGCCACGCCCACGACTGCACGCTGCGCACGCGCCCCAACTCGCCGCTGTGCACAAAGGCGATGGCGTCCTGCCAGTGCTTGCTGCTGCGCTGTTGCTGGCCCACCTGCACCACCAGCCCCGTACGCTGCTGCGCGGCCACCATCGCCTTGCACTCTTCGATGGAGTTGGCCAGTGGCTTTTCGACGTACACGTGCTTGCCGGCGTCAAGCGCCAGGATGGTTTGCAGGGCGTGCCAGTGATCGGGCGTGGCGATGATGACCGCGTCCAGGTCGCGCTCGCGCAGCAGCTTGCGGAAGTCGCGGTAGTGCTTCGGTGCCTTCTGGCCCGTCAACTCTTCAAAGTCTTTGCTGCGGTCGTCGAGCACGCGCTGGTCCACGTCGCACAACCCCACACAGCGCACGTTGGGCACCTTCAGCATCGAGCGCAGGTTGTCCCAGCCGATGCCCCGGCAGCCGATCAGGGCCACGTTCAGTTGTTCGTTGGCCGAGGGGCGGGCGGTGGCGGCAAGGGGCAGGGTGGTGGCAAGGGCCGAGCCGGCGGCGGCGGCCGACGCGTGGCGGAGAAAGTCGCGGCGGGTGGTTTTCATAAGCTGGTGGTGGTTTGGAGCGCGAAGTGCCCTCCTTGCTCAAAAGTACAACGCCACGAGGAACGTCCTCGGGTCGGTTCGGTCCGCTGGTCACCTCCACAGGGTGGATGGCGGGGCCGCCCTGCGGGTCATGCAGACGTGAATTTTGCGTCTGAAAAATGGATCGACCGGCGCGCCTAAGCATTATCATACTGCAACGCCCCCTCGACACGCGCGGGGCACGCCGAAGGGCGCATCTATGGTATCATCATAATCACACTACAATCCGTTCGCTGCGCACGCGATGACGGCGTAATAGAAAGTTCAGATTCTTGCAGGTTGAAGTATAAGTCGTCAACCTAAAGAGGTATAACATGATACGTTCGATGCCCGGCGGCGCAACTCCTATTCAGTTCGTGCACTACACGCTGTTTCCGATCCTGCCGGCGGTCTCCTATCAAGGTGGATCTTTGAAACCGGGGCAGGTACGACGGGCGATTCGGTGCCTTTCTACGCACGAGCGGCACCCCCCGTCGGAAAGCGCCGCTCGTGCGTAAAGTCACTTCCATTTACTCCCCGGCCGACTCCATCTCGACGGCGGGTTGTTGCGCTTCTTCGCGCTCGCCGCGCACCAGCGTCATCTCTTCGACCAAGTGGCCGGCCCCGGCGAACTTGTCAATGATGAACAACACGTAGCGGATGTCGACCGAGATGGTGCGTTGCAGCTCCGGCTCGAAGGCGATGTCGCCGCTCATGGCCTCCCAGTTGCCGTCGAAGGCGATGCCGATCAACTCACCGCGGCCGTTCATGACCGGACTGCCCGAGTTGCCGCCCGTGATGTCGTTGTTCGAGATGAAGCCCACCGGCAGCTCGCCCTCCTCGCCGTAGGGGCCGTAGTCCTTCGCCTCGTAGAGCTCCTTCAGCTTCTCCGGCACCGTGAACTCCGTCGGGTTGGTGGGGTCTTCCTTCTCGATCACCCCTTCGAGCGTGGTGAAGTACTCGTACTTGACGGCGTCGCGCGGGTAGTAGTCGCCCACCGTGCCGTAGCTGAGGCGCAGCGTCGAGTTGGCGTTCGGGTAGAAGCTGCGGTCGGGCTGCATCGCGCGCAGGCCCGCCACGTAGAGGCGCTCACCCCGGCCTTGGTTCGCCTGGTGCTCGGCCACGGCCGGTTTGATGTTCTCGAAATAGTTCTTCATCACCGACGAGATCGCCTGGAAGCCTAAGTCTTTTTCGAGCGCCTTCAGGTCCGGCTCGTTCAGGAAGGCCAGCGTGCGCTCCTGCGTGGCGAAGATCGACTTGTCGTACACCTTGGCGGCGTACTTGTCCACGTCGCCCTTGTACTTCTTTTTGATCGTCGCGACCACGTCGGGCTGCTGGTCGGCCGGAATCTCGTCGACGTACAGCCGCATCATGGCCGCGAACAGGCGGCGGTCGGTGGGCAGGTGGTAGTCGCCGAAGTGGTCCTCGGCCTCGGCCTTGAAATTGCCCCGCACGCGCTCTTTAACCTGCTCGTTGCCCATCACCTGCTCCCACGACTGGTGCAGTTGGTAATAGTTGTATGCCAACTGCATCAGGTCCGAGCCGAAAGCGGCCTCGTTGAGGTAGACCAGAGACTTCTGGTAGGGGCGCATCGCCTCGGTCGACTCGCGGATCAGCCGCAAGGCGTCGCCGTACTTCGCCTGGCGGGCGGGGTCTTCGGCCACCCACGCTTCGAATGCCTCCTCCTCGGCGCGCTTTTGGTCCACCACGCCGAGGCGCTTAAGCCCCTCCGACTGGCCGATGAAGTACTTCCAGTAGTTGGCGATGCGCGCGTGCTTCGAGGCGTAGGCGATGCGCACGGCGTCGTCGGCGGCCATGGCTTCGTCGAGCACGTCGAGCTTCAGGCGGCGGGCGTGCACCACGGCGGGGTTGTAGACGTCGAGGGCCATCTCGTTGCCGAACGAGGTGCGGTAGCGGTCGGTCGAGCCGGGGAAGCCCATCACCATCGTGAAGTCACCCTCGCGCACGCCGTCGAGCGAGACGGACAGGTGCCGGCGGGGGCGCATGGGGCGATTCTCGGCGGCGTAGTCGGCGGGGCGGCCGTCGGTACCGGCGTAGACGCGCAGCACGGCAAAGTCGCCCGTGTGGCGGGGCCACATCCAGTTGTCGGTGTCGCCGCCGTACTTACCGATGCTCTGCGGCGGTGCGCCCACCAGCCGCACGTCGCGGAAGGTCTCGTATACGAACAGGTAGTACTCGTTGCCGTCGAAGAAGCCCTTCACCTTGGCGTCGTAGTCGGTGCCCTGCGTGGCCTCCTGCTGAAGCTGCTGCATGGCGCTCTGGACGGCGGCCCCGCGCTCCTCTTCACTCATGCCGTCGTTCACGCCTTCGAGCACGCGGGCGGTCACGTCCTCCATCCGCACCAGCACCGAGGCCGTCATGCCCTCCACGGGCAGTTCGGCGTCACGCTGCATGGCCCAGAAGCCGTCGGTGAGGTAGTCGTTCTCCACCGAGCTGTGCGACTGGATCGCCTCGAAGGCGCAGTGGTGGTTGGTCAGCGTCAGCCCCTCGGCCGAGACCAACTCGGCGGTGCACTGGCCGCCGCTGAGCATCACGATGGCGTCCTTCAGCGACGAGCTATTGACGCTGTAGATCTCCTCGGCGGTCAGTTGCAGGCCCATCTCCTGCATGTCGGTGTAGTTGAGGCGCTCGATGAACATCGGCAGCCACATGCCCTCGTCGGCGCGGGCGGCCGGAGACAGCAGGTAGCCGCAGGCCAGCAGGGCGAACAAAAATTTCTTGGGGAGGTACTTCATGGGGTTAACTTGAACGGATAATCGGAAAGAATATAAGTGCGTGCGGGCGGAAAATGTTACGCCGCCGGACCGCCGGGGCCGGTCGGGAGTGCGGTTCACAAACGTCGGCGGCTACTCCTTGGCCTTCTCTTCGAAGGGCTTACGGATCTTTTCTCTGGCCTCCTGCTCCTCCTCGGCGTCGGCGGCGGGCACCTCCTGCTCGTGCTCGCGGTGCGGCTCGTAGTTGAGCTCGATCAGGATCGGAAAGTGGTCGGAGCCGAACTTCTCCAGCCGCTCCATGTGGACCAGCTTGAACTCGGCCGAGTAAAAGACGTGGTCGAGCGGGTAGCGGAAAAAGGGCACGTAGGCGCTGTAGGTGTTGAAAAAGCCTCGCCCAACGCGCGGGTCGAGCGTCTGGCTGATGCGCTGAAACAGCTTCGTGGTGTACGACCAGGCCACGTCGTTGAGGTCGCCGGCCACCATGCTGGCGTACTCGGACTTTTCGATGCGCTTGCCGACGATCAGCAGCTCGGCGTCGCGGTCGTCGGTGTTCGAGCCGATCTCGGGCGGCGTCGGGTGGACGCAGTAAAGCTCGAAGCGGTTGCCCGAAGGCAGCTCCACCAGCGTGTGGATCGACGGGATGCCTTCTTCCACCAAGTAGTTGACCTGCGTCTCGTGCAACGGCAGCTTCGAGTAGAGCATCATGCCGTAGGTGTTGTCGAGCGGCCGCAGCACGCGGTGCGGGAAGATCGCGTCGAGGTCCCGCATGTGGTCGGCCCACACCTGGTCGGGCTCGTTGACCAGCAGCAGGTCGGGGTCGGTCTTCTTGACCAGCGCCACGTAGGCGTCGTAGTTGTCGTTCTCCATCCGCACGTTCGACACCATGAAGCGAAAGCTCCGGTCGGGATGCGGGCGGCGTGCCGACTTGGCTTGCTTAGGGTAGAGCGGCGTGAACGGCGCGATCATGTAGGCCTGGTGGGCCAGCGCCAACGCCAGCAGCACCGTGAAGATGATCGGCGCGACGCCGTCGAACTTCAGTTGCCAGATATTGACGACCAGCAACACCACGCTGAAGAGGAAAATCTGCACCCGGGGGAAGTCGAAGATGCGCACCCACCAGAGGTCGGTCTTAAAGTAGGGGAGGGCCGAGGCGAGGACAAAGAAGCCACTAAAGGCGTAGAGCACGTACTTCATGAAGCGGGAAAGGGGTTAGGGGATGATGGAGAAACGTGCCGGGTTGCAATAGACTTACTGCATAATAGTTAAACAGTTATATACTGCGCCGCCATCAGTCCCGCCGGCGCCCTTTGTATGGGGAGAGTAGTCACTTGTACTATTCTCCGGCGCCGCCCGCCCGGCTTGGCGAACGTGGCTAGGGAGATCGATGAGAGGGTAAGTCTGTATTTATCTGATAATCAGTCCGTAGCAACTCTGATAAAAACGAGTACCGCCCGCCGAAAACGGAGAGGGGACCGACGCGTGGCGATGACGCCGCCCCCGGCCGCCGGGCGGCATCAGGAGTAGCGGGCCAGCCGGTCGCGTATCACCGTCCGGTCGCGCTCCAACTGGCGGCGGAGGGCTTCCATCCCCTCGAACCTCCGCTCGGCGCGGATCAAATCCACCAGCCCCACCCGGAGCGTCTGCCCGTACAGGTCGCCGGTGTAGTCGAAGAGGTGCACCTCGATGCTGCGCTCTTGCGACGTACCCACCGTGGGGCGCCGCCCGATGTTCATCATGCCCGCCCAGCGGTACGCCGGCGCGTCGGCCGGACCGGCCCTGACGGCGTATACGCCTTCGGCGGGAATGAGTTTGTGCGGCTCGGCCACGGCCAGGTTGGCGGTGGGAAAGTCGATCTGCCGCCCGCGCTGCTCGCCGCGCACCACCGTGCCCGTCAGCGGGTAGGGGTCGCCCAGGTACTCGTTGGCGAGGCTCACGCGCCCCTCTAGGAGCGCCTGCCGGACCTTGGTCGAGCTCACGCCCACGTCGTCAACGTCCTGGCGGGGAATCTCCTCCACGGCGAAGCCCCAGGTCGGCGCGTGTTCGCGGAGGTGCTCGAAGCTGCCCTCGCGGTTGCGGCCGAAGCGGTGGTCGTAGCCGATCACCAGCGTGCCCGTGCCGATGCCTTCCACCAGCACCTTGCGGATGAACGTCTCGGACGAGAGCCGCGAAAAGTCGCGCGTGAAGGGGATGATTATCAGGTGGTCCACGCCGAACCGCGCCAGCCGGTGGGTCTTCTCTTCGAGCGTCGAGAGCAGCCGCAGCGCGCGGTCGTCGGGGCGCAGCACCAGGCGCGGGTGGGGCCAGTAGGTGAGCAGCACGGTCTGCCCGCCGTTGGCGTCGGCCCGCTCGCGCAGCCGCGCCAGAATCTTCTGGTGACCCACGTGTACGCCGTCGAAGGTGCCGCTGGTCACCACCGCGTGCGGGAGGCGCTCAAAGGCCGCCAGGCCGTGGTAGACGTTCATACGGCAAAGGTATGCTCCGGCCTCTGATGCGGGCACCACGACCGTACGTCCCAAAGTGCGCCGCCGATGCCGCCCCCCGCGTTTACTTTGCACGCATGGAACCCGTTATCCACACTCACGAGATCGCCAAGCGCTACGTTATGGGCAGCGAGGTGGTGCAGGCGCTCAAATCGGTCAGCATCGCCATTCACCGGGGCGAGTACGTCGCCTTTATGGGGCCGTCGGGATCGGGCAAGTCGACACTCATGAACCTAATCGGTGCCCTCGACACGCCCACCGCCGGGCGCTACGTACTCAACGGCCAGGACGTAAGTAGCCTCGACGAGAATGCGCTGGCCGAGATCCGCAACAAAGAGATCGGCTTCGTCTTCCAGACGTTCAACCTGCTGCCGCGCGCCACCTCGCTCGAAAACGTGGCCCTGCCGCTCATCTACGCCGGCTACAACAAGAAAGAGCGCACCGAACGCGCCCAGGCGGTTCTCGACAGCGTGGGCCTCGGCGACCGCTCCCTGCACAAGCCCAACGAACTCTCGGGCGGGCAGCGGCAGCGGGTGGCCATCGCCCGGGCGCTGGTCAACAACCCCAGCATCATCCTGGCCGACGAACCCACCGGCAACCTCGACACGAAGACCTCCTACGACATCATGCACCTCTTCGAGCGGCTCTACGAGCAGGGCAACACCATCATCATGGTGACGCACGAAGAAGACATCGCCGCCCACGCTCAGCGGGTGGTACGCCTGCGCGACGGCCTCGTCGAAAGCGACGTGCGCAACGCCGAGCGCACCGTGGCCGTCGGGGCGTAGCGGCCGCCCACCTCTCTCGTGCTCTGAACGCTTGGGGCGCTGAACGACGCCGCAGTCAGTGCCCCAAGGGTTTCGTCGCAAAAAAAACCTCACCGCAACTGCCGCAAAGCCGCGCGGGCCTTGCTGTCGATGCCGCGCTCGTAGGCGTGCCCCCGATAGGTGAGTGCCCGCTCGAAGGCCCTCCGTGCCCGCGTGGTGTCGCCGCGCTCCCACCAGAGGTAGCCCAGTTGCAACGACGCGTTTGCCGCCAAGTAGGTGTTCGCTCCGGCGGGGGCGTCTAGGGCGCGCTCGTAGGCCGCCACGGCGGGCTCCGGGTGGCCCATCCGGTGGTGCACCCGCCCCAGCCGGTAGTAATACTCCGTGCGGTCGGCAGTGGGCAGGGCGGCGGGGCGCAGCGGTTGCAG
>JBARYS010000127.1:0-4463 GCA_049648155.1 Catalinimonas sp.
ACGCGATGCACGATAGAGCGTTTGATAAAGGATTCATAACGGTAACTTCTGAGCTGAAAGTCAAAGTTTCTAAACGCTTAGAAGACTTTGAAGGAGACGAAGCGATCAAGACCTTTTTTATCAAATACGAAAATCAAGAAATCATCAAGCCAGAAAGATTCTTGCCTCGAAAGAGATTTCTGGATTATCATCATAGCGAGGTTTTTCTAAGGTAAAGGTTGGGGTTATGTTCTTAAAAAACAGTTAGTCGTATGAATGGTGATGTGGTTTAGCGCAGACAGTGCACTCGTAACGTGGCCCTATACTTTAGGCAGCCAGAACTCACATCGCGCGGTGAACCAGTCGGTAGCGCGTCGGGCTCATAACCCGAAGGCCGCAGGTTCGAGTCTTGCCCCCGCTACTCAACACGCCTTCTACAGCGCGTAGAGGGCGTTTTTGTGTTGTAGGGCCACGGTTTAGGCCACAGCTACCTCAGCGAAAGCCCCGGGGTGCGACACTCCGTCGATCTACCTGCCGTCGGAGGGGTTCAGCGCCCCCATCACTTCCGCCACGGCGGCGGGCCGGTCGGTCGAGAGCATGTCGACGTCCGCCTTCAGGAGTTTTCGGTAGGCTGGGGGACCTTCCCGGTCCAGGTTGCCCATCGTGCCGACGATGCCGCGCACCCCGCGTACGTGCAGCGCGTCGAGCACCGCGGGCTTCGCGCTCCCCACACCCGTAAAAGCGACCACGTGGGTGAAGGGCACCCCGAATGCCTCAAATTTTTCTAAGGACTCCAGGCTGCCGATGCTCACCGAGATCAGCAACTCCGGGTTCAACGTGTGGTAGCGCCGCGCCTGCTCGAACGTGTAGGTGATGACCGACGCGTACGCCTCCGCCCCGTGCCGGCGAATCTCCCGCTCGATCAGCGCCGGGTCCAGCCCCCGCTTCAGGTCGACCATCAGCGGAGCGCGGCCCCGCGCCCACGTCAGCGCCTCGGCCAGCGTCGGGACGCGGTGCTCGGTCAGGTTGCCCGCGTTGTCTTTCAGGCGCAGCTTTCGCAGTTCGGCGAGGGTGTAGTCGCTCACCGGGCCGGTGCCGTCGGTGGTGCGGTCGAGCGTGGCGTCGTGCATCAGCACGATCACGCTGTCCTTCGTCAGTTGCGGGTCGCACTCCATCACTGCCCAGGTCGACGCGAGCGTGTGTTCAAACGTGGCCAGGCAGTTCTCAGGATAACCGGGGGTCGTCGGGCCGCCGACCGTCGGGCTGCCGACCGTCGGGCCGCCACGGTGGGCGCTGATGAGCGGTGGTTTGTCGGGCGCGTACCGGAACAGGGCGCGCAGTTCGGCCGGGGTGGTAGGCGTGTGGTAGTGCTGCGCGCCGGCGGCGAAGGGCAGCAGGAGCAGGCAGAGGAGGAAGTGTCGCATGGGGTGTTGGGGCCTAAAAAAAGCCCCCCGCACGGCGGAGGGCTTTGAGTGGTCTATTGCAAAGACAGAGGCTACAGGTGAATTACCTCGTCGTAGGCGGCGGCGGCGGCCTCCATGACGGCCTCCGACATCGTCGGGTGCGGGTGCACCGACTTGATGATCTCGTGGCCGGTGGTCTCCAGGTTGCGGGCCACCACGACCTCGGCGATCATCTCCGTGACGTTCGCGCCCAGCATGTGCGCGCCGAGCCACTCGCCGTACTTGGCGTCGAAGATCACCTTGATGAAGCCGTCCTTCGCCCCGGCGGCACTCGCCTTGCCCGACGCCGTAAAGGGGAACTTGCCCACCTTCACCTCGTAGCCGGCCTCGCGCGCCTGCGCCTCGGTCATGCCCACGGAGGCGATCTCGGGCACGCAGTAGGTGCAGCCCGGGATGTTGTCGTAGCGCAGCGGCTGCGGGCTGTGGCCGGCGATCTTCTCGACGCAGATGATGCCCTCGGCCGAGGCCACGTGCGCCAGCGCCTGGCCGCTCGTGATGTCACCGATGGCGTAGATGCCCTCCACGTTGGTGCGGTAGAAGTCGTCGACCATCACGCGGCCCTTCTCGGTCTTGATGCCGAGCTCTTCCAGACCAATGTTCTCGGTGTTGGGCGTCACGCCGACGGCCGAGAGCACTATGTCGCAGTCGAGCTGCTCTTCGCCCTTCTTCGTTTTTACGGTCACCTTACAGCCTTCGCCGCTGGTGTCGACCTTGGTCACCTCGGCGTTGGTCATGATCTTGACGCCCGCTTTCTTGTAGATTTTTTCCAGTTGCTTGGAGACCTCCTCGTCCTCGTTGGGCACGATGCGCGGCAGGTACTCGACGATGGTCACCTCGGTGCCGATCGAATTGTAGACGTAGGCAAACTCGACGCCGATGGCTCCCGAGCCGACCACGACCATCTTCTTGGGCTTCTGGTCAAGTACCATCGCCTTGCGGTAGCCGACGATCTTCTCGTTGTCGATCTTCAGGGCGGGCAGCTCGCGCGCGCGGCCGCCCGTGGCCACGATGATGTGCTTCGCGCCGTAGGTCTCTTTCTTGCCGTCTTCGGCCGTAACCTCGATCTTCTTGCCCTTCACCAACTTGCCGTTGCCCCAAAGGGTGTCGATCTTATTCTTCCGGAATAGGAACTGGATGCCCTTGCTCATTCCGTCGGCCACGTCGCGGCTGCGCTTGATCATGGCCGGAAAGTCGACCGCCGCGTTCTCTACGGTCAGGCCGTAGTCCTTGGCGTGTTGCATGTATTCGAACACCTGCGCACTCTTGATGAGCGCCTTCGTGGGGATGCACCCCCAGTTGAGGCAGATGCCGCCGAGCGACTCGCGCTCCACGACGGCCACTTTCATGCCCAGTTGCGCCGCGCGGATGGCCGCCACGTAGCCGCCCGGGCCGCTGCCGAGCACGATCAGATCGTATGTCGATGCCATGTATGCTTTCTGTATATGGTGATGTGGACAAAGTTAGCCACCAACCGATTGATTGCCGGGTTGCTTAATTGCCGGGTTGCGGGGTTATCGGGTTGCCGGGTCGTTTGATTGTCGGGTTGCCGCCTTTGTTGTCCCGACAGCGTTGTTTGGCGATGCAGCGAGCAGCCTTCCCCGGTCATCGGCTGATCCCGAGTCTTTGCCCCGCCGTTGTATGTGCAGACAGAAAGCGAGGCTTTGTTGCCCTCTGCTGCCCCACGCATCGATTGCCCGGCAACGGCGTATGTAGCATTACCGTTTCAATTGAGAACCCTATAAAGGCTCGATAGCAGTCTATTTTCAGCCTTTATAGGGTTTCTGCGGAAAATAATCTACAAATCATCTAGTGATGCTATAGACAGGCGATCCGGGTGGTTAAAGAAAACCCCCTGCTTTGCTCGGAACGACGGTAGCGCCCAACAAACCGGCACCCCGAAAACCAAGCAACCAAACGATCCGGTCATCCAACGACTCAGCAACCAAACCACCACCTTGAAAGCCTTCGCCGATCTCTACCAGCAACTCGACCAGACCAACAAGACGGGCCGGAAGGTGGAGATCTTGACCGACTACTTCCGCGCCGCGCCCAACGACGACAAGCTCTGGGCCATCGCGCTGTTCAGCCACCGCCGCCCGCGTCGGCAGATCAACACCACGCAACTGCGTGCCTGGGCCACGGAGTCGGCGGGCATCGAGCCGTGGCTCTTCAACGAATCGTACGGCGTGGTGGGCGACCTTGCCGAGACCGTTGCGCTGCTGCTGCCGCCGCCCGAGCAGACCAACGACCGGGGGCTGACCGAGTGGATCGACTGGCTGCGGGCGCTCGGCGACCAGCCCGAGGGGGTGCGCCGCGAGGCCATCGTGGGGGCCTGGAATGAGCTGACTGCCCCCGAGCGGATGGTGTTCACCAAACTGATGACGGGCAACTTCCGCGTGGGCGTGTCGCAGGGGTTGATGGAGCGTGCCCTGGCCGCCGCCACCGGCGTAGACAAGGCGGCCGTCTCGCACCGCCTGATGGGCAACTGGCAACCCGACGACGTCACGTTCGAGCAACTGATCTTGGAAGAGGACACCGACGAGAACCGTTCGCGGCCTTACCCGTTCTTCCTGGCGCACCCCGTCGACGACCCCGCCGCGCTGGGTGACCCCGCCGACTGGCAAGCCGAGTGGAAGTGGGACGGCATTCGCTCGCAGACCATCCGCCGCGATGGTGTGCACTACGTCTGGTCGCGCGGTGAGGAGCTGGTCACCGACAAGTACCCCGAGCTGGAGCCGCCGGCCGAACGCCTGCCCGACGGCACCGTGATCGACGGCGAGTTGCTGCCCTTCCGCGACGGGCGCGTGCTTCCTTTCGGGGTGCTGCAGACGCGCATCGGCCGGAAGAAGCTCACGCCCAAACTGCTCAAGGAAGCGCCCGTGGTGCTCTACGCCTACGACCTGCTGGAGTGGGGCGGCGAGGACATTCGGGCGTGGCCCCTGAGCCGCCGCCGTGCGCAACTGGCCGAGCTGGTCGCGGCCGTCGACCTGCCCGTGCTGCACCTCTCGCCGGTGGTGCCGC
>JBARYS010000128.1:0-2645 GCA_049648155.1 Catalinimonas sp.
AGTTTGGTTGTTGCCACGTCGGTAGGAGTTACTTACCACCAAGGTAGGAGGTGGCAAGTAAAGTGGCAAGTACAATCCGGTTCTTTCTGGTGTTTATTAGTCTTGAAGTCCACAAGAAGCGGATATACACGCCGCATGGGACTATTTTACCGGCGGAACGAACCGGTGCGTTAAAGTCCCGTCCAGACCGCAAGGAACGCTCTCTACGCTAAGTGGAGGGCGTTTTTTGGTTTCGGGTGGTGGGTGAGGTCGAAAGGGGCCTCTCTCTTCCGTAGAGACAACGCCAGTCCGTTCGATTGACGATCTACCTCCGCACGATTAGCCGTCCGGTTCGGCTACCTCGATGACATGGCCACTTCGCCCCCCCCACTATTGCCGAATAACGGCTAGCTGCGGCCCTTCGTTAGCGCTCATTCTCCCCCTTCCCATGGACCGTGCCCTGATCATCAAAGTTGCTCATTTGATCGCCTCGGTGCTGTTTGTCGTCGGCATCAAAAAGCTCGGACAAACCCGCACCGCCCCCGACAGCCCGATCTGGGGGATGCTGATCCTGAACGCCGGCCGCGCGCGGACCGTGATCGTGAGCAAGCGCGGCGTGTCGGCCGGCTACGCGGGCGTGGGCAACGAGCTGTTCGGCGACGCCAAGAAGACGATGACCTAGGTGGTCGGCACGCTCAAGGAGAGCGTACCGGCGTAAGCATCGCCCCGGAGCGGGTTTACTCCTCTTCTGGGGCCAGCAGCGTGATCTCGGCCCCTTCAAGCCGCTCGTCGAGCGGAATCTGACACGACAAGCGGCTCTCGTCCTCGACGTAGGGCAGCGTGTCGAGCATGTCGAGCTCGGCGTCGCCGGGGGCGGGCGCGTCGCCGCCTTCGAGGCGCACGTGGCAGGTAGCGCAGAGGGCCATGCCACCGCACGTGGCCAGAATCGGGTACTCGCTCGCCTTCAGGAACTCCATCAGGCTCAGGCCCATGTCGGCGGGTGCTTGCAGTGCGCGCGGCTCGGCTCCGTCGGCGGCGCGCACGGTGAAGGTGACGTCTTGCATCAGAACGACTGCACGCCGTTGACGGTGGTGTACTTCAGCGAGTACTTCTTGTCGGGGTAGACGATCTTGAACGCGCTCTGCGCCATCAGGGCCGCCTCGTGGAAGCCGCACAGGATCAGCTTCAGCTTGCCGGGATAGGTGTTGATGTCGCCAATGGCGAACACGCCCGGCACGTTGGTGGCGTAGTCGAAGGTGTCGACCTCGATGGCGTTCTTGTCGAGTTGCAAGCCCCAGTCGGCCAGCGGGCCCAGCTTGGGGCTCAGCCCGAAGAGCGGGATGAAGTGGTCGGTCTGCAGGTGGCGCTCCAGCTTGGCTTTGTCGGTGATCATGACGCCTTCCAGGTGGCCGTTGCCCGTCAGCGCCGTCACGTTCGACTTGAGCAGCAGGTTGATTCTACCGGCCTCGGCGAGCTCGAACACCTTCTCGGCCGAGTCGGGTGCGCCCCGGAAGGTCTCGCCCCGGTGCACCAGCGTCAGCTCCTGCGCCACGTCGGCGAGGTAGATGGCCCAGTCGAGCGCCGAGTCGCCACCACCGGCCAGCACCACGCGGCGGTCGCGGAAGTGCTCTGGGTTGCGCACCATGTAGGCCACGCCCTTGCCCTCGAAGTGCTCCAACTGCTCGATGGCGGGCTTGCGCGGCTCGAAGCAGCCCAGCCCCCCCGCGATGACCAGCACTTTGGCTTCGACCTCGGTGCCCTCGTTGGTCGAGACGACGAAGGCACCGTCGTCGCGGCGGGCGAAGCGCTCCACCCGCTCGCCGAGCGTGTAGGTGGGCTCGAACGGGGCGATCTGCTTTTCAAGGTTGGTGATCAGGTCTTCGGCCAGCACCATCGGGTAGCCCGGGATGTCGTAGATGGGCTTCTTCGGATAAATCTCCGAGAGCTGCCCGCCGATCTGCGGCAGGGCGTCCATCACGTGACATCGCATCTTCAAAAGTCCGGCTTCAAACACGGCAAATAGGCCCACGGGCCCAGCCCCAACGATGCAGATATCAGTCTTGATCATGACGAGGAGAATAGAAAACGGCCACAAAAGTAAGCAGCCGAAGAGTTACCTTTTCAACCGCCCCCAGGGCTTAACTGTTCGGGCGGCTGGAAGAGCGGCAAAAGCGGCAGCCGAGGCGACGGAAGCACCTTTTGACCTTTTAGCCGTCAGACAAACATCCTGATGCAAAGTGACCCGGCGAGCGTTCGCTGAATGGCTCCGGCGGGGCATCGTCACAAATGTTTCGCGTTGCATCCAACCTTTCAAAAGCTCGCGGCGTAAGAGAGACCATAGCCTACGCGGCAAGCGTGGGATCCACTTAAACCTTAAACAAGAACAATCATGGGTATTTTAGCTTGGATTATACTGGGACTTATCGCTGGAGCCATCGCCAAGGCCATCATGCCGGGTAAAGATCCGGGTGGTTTCATCGTGACGATCATCATCGGTATCGTCGGTGCCGTCGTCGGTGGTTTCATCGGTTCGGCACTTGGTCTCGGTGGTGTCGACGGCTTCAACATCGGCAGCATCCTGCTGGCTATCCTCGGTGCGGTGATTCTGCTGTTCGCCTACCGTAAGCTGAGCGGCAGACGCGCGTAAGCGATCCTATAGAAACTAG
>JBARYS010000129.1:0-3867 GCA_049648155.1 Catalinimonas sp.
TTGCAACCCCGCCGTGCGGCCTCGGCCACCACCGGCTCGGTGCAGTCGAGGGTGAAGAGCACGCCCCGCAGCGGGGCGGCGGGGTCGCCGCAGATCCACCCGGCGTTGTCGTAGTCGGCTTGCAGAGCGAGGGGAGCGAGGGCTTCGAGGTGGCGGGCGACGTCGGCTAGCTTCATGGGGGCGTTCAGTTGGCGGCGGACGAAGCTACCCAACGTCCGACGGACGCGCCCGCGCCGCCTGGAGGGGCTGACGGTCAGAGGCCCGGACCTGCGTCCGGCCCCGCTTTTCAACCTCTGTAATAATTGAAGGAGAATGTCGAAGCAACGCGCCGTGCGGGCGGCTACTTTCGTAACGGTGCCTTATAACAATATGTAGCCTAACCCTATTCGCACAAAATTGTACGACACATGAAACGACTTTTATGCGTGCTGCTCGTCTGTCTGCCCCTGGGGGTGGCCGTCGGGCAGAATATGATCGGTATCAGCAACAGTAATTACGCGGGGACAAACGGGCTCTACGTCAACCCCGCCAACGCGGCCGACTCCCGCCACCTGACGTACGTGAACCTCTTCGGCGGCGGCTTCAACGTGTCGAACAACTACGTGCAGTACGACGCGCCCTTCAGCCCATGGACGATGCTGCGCGACCGCGTGCCGGAGACCTACCTGCGCGCCGACGGCACGGTCGACTTCCGCGACAACTACCTAATCGAGAAGCTGAACGGCAACGCGAAGACGATGCACCTGGGGGCCGAACTGCGCGGCCCGGCGGTGCTTTTCGCCTGGAACCAGCGCAACAGTATCGGCTTCACGACGCGGATGCGCTCGGCGGCGCAGTTCAGCAACGTGGCCGAGCCGCTGGCCCGGGCCGTCCGCTACGGCATGGACGACGTGGACCTGAACATGCAGATGCTGGAAGAGGGCAACAATACGATCAACGCCGGCATGAACGTCTACAACGAAGTCGGCGTGACCTACGGCCGGGTGCTGTTCGACCAGGGGATGCACTTCCTGAAGGCGGGCGTGACGGTGAAGCGCCTCGCGGGCGTCTACTCGGCTTACCTACAGAACCGGAGCATCTCGTACGATTACCAGAGCGGCGACACGGTGGTGTCGGTGAGCGCCGACCTCGACTACGGCCACACGGGCGAGGGGGCGGGCGACTTCGACCCGACCGACGTGCGAGGCAACGTCACCACCGGCGGTGGCTGGGGCGGCGACCTGGGGGTGGTCTACGAGTTTCGCCCCGATGTGGACGACCACCGCTTTAAGATGGACGGCAAGGAGCTGACGGACGGCCGCAAGAACAAGTACGCCCTGCGGCTCAGCGCCTCGCTGCTCGACGTGGGCGGCATCAACTACGCCGGCGACGACCGCGTGCGCACCTGGAGCGTCCGCAACGTGGACGTGGCCCGGCCTGCCGGCGACACGGCCTACTGGAATCAACTGGGCAACGCCTCGTTCGAGGGCTTCGACGACGTGCGCGAGACGCTGGGCGGCGCGTTCGACGTGGAGGCCGGGCCGAACCACTTTCGCAGCGGCCTGCCCACGGCCCTCAACCTGCAGGTGGACTACCGCCTCGCGCCCCGCTTCTACGTGAACGCCACTTGGATGCAGAACCTGCGCGGCCGCGAGCACCGGGGTATGCGCCGGCACTCGTTCGTGGCCGTTACGCCGCGCGTGGAGTTCCGCTGGTTGGAGATCGCCCTGCCGCTGTCGCTGACCGACAACTTCTTCAACTTCAACTTCGGACCGATGGTACGCATGGGTCCCGTCTTCGTGGGCTCCGACAACGTAGCCGGTCTGATGGGCAGCAGCCGCGCGCACGGCATGGACTTCTACGCCGGGGCCAGCATTCCCATCGGGCGCATCAACTACCGCCGCGACAAGCGCGACCGCGACAACGACGGTGTCTCGAACCGTAAGGACCTCTGCCCCGACGCCAACGGCCCCTGGGAGACCGGCGGCTGCCCCGACACCGACGGCGACGGCATCATCAACCGCGACGACCGCTGCCCGAACCTGGCCGGCCCCGCCGCGCTCAACGGCTGCCCCGACACCGACGGCGACGGCATCGTGGACACGCAGGACCGCTGCCGCGACATTCCGGGCACCAAGGAGCTGTTCGGCTGCCCCGACACCGACGGCGACGGCGTGAACGACAAGGACGACCAGTGTCCCGAACTGGCCGGCACGCTGAAGACCAACGGCTGCCCCGACACCGACGGCGACGGCATCGGCGACGCCGAGGACAAGTGCCCCGAAGTGGCGGGCGAGGCGCGCTACAACGGCTGCCCCGACACCGACGGCGACAAGGTGCCCGACCACGAAGACGAGTGCCCCGAACTGGCCGGCGTGGTTGCCTGGAAGGGCTGCCCGGACTCGGACTTCGACGGCGTGCCCGACAACGAGGACCCCTGCCCGCAGGTGGCCGGACGTAAGGACCTGAACGGCTGTTCGGACCGCGACCTCGACGGCATTGCCGACCCGCAAGACGAGTGCCCGACGCAGTACGGATCGCTCGAAAACAACGGCTGCCCGCTGGTGCCGGTCACCTCGAACGACCGCCTGGTGAACCTCACGCCCGACGAGCAGGAGGTGCTGCGCAGCGCCTTCGAAGATCTGGAGTTTGCTACCGGCAAGGCCGACATTCAGCGCGCCTCGACGAAGAGCCTGGATGCGCTGGCCGAGGTGCTGCGGCAGAAGCAGAACTACCGCCTGAAGGTGGAGGGCCACACCGACGACGTCGGCGGCGACGCGGCCAACCAGAAGCTCAGCCAGGCACGCGCCGAGGCCGTGAAGACCTACATCGCCGACCGGGGGGTGGACGCCGCCCGCATCGAGACCGAAGGGTTCGGCGAGGCCCGCCCGGCCGCCGAGAATAATACCGAAGCCGGCCGCCAGCGCAACCGCCGTGTGGAGCTGAAGGTGATCGAGTAACAGCAATAGGGTTAGCATCCGGCCGGGGGAACGCAGACCCCCGGCCGCCCACCAAAAAGCCGTCGCGGTCTCCGCGACGGCTTTTTTTGTTCGAAGGGTCGTTTGGGGAGGACCCGCGACGCGCAGCGGCGGGGTTCGGCGTTGCGGTCCACCGCTGGTATCGGGCGTTTTATTAGATACCGACCCCGCACCATCCGGATTGTCGTTGCGACCTATCCCATACCCCGCCGGGCGAAGGTCTGCCGGGCGCATTGCTTACCTTGCCGGATGCCCGATTTCGACCACCGCTCCGACGAGTTGGAACTGCTCGACGACCCGTCGGTACCGGCCGATCTGCTCTCTCGTAACCTCGACGAGCTCGACCGGATCAACCGCCGGC
This sequence comes from Catalinimonas sp., assembly GCA_049648155.1. Classification (GTDB taxonomy): domain Bacteria; phylum Bacteroidota; class Bacteroidia; order Cytophagales; family Flexibacteraceae; genus JBARYS01. The sequence goes on from JBARYS010000129.1 coordinate 3,319, forward strand.
TGGGGGGGCACCGCGTCACGCTGCGGGGGCTGGCGGCGATCGTGCCACCGGGGACGAAGCACCTGCACGTGGCCGACCTCGGCTGCGGCGGGGGCGACACCCTGCGGGCGGTGGCCGACTGGGGGCGGCGTCGGGGTATCTCGCTGCGCCTTACGGGCGTCGACCTGAACCCGGACGTGGTGGACTACGCCCGCCGACACTGCGCAGATTACCCGGAGATTACCGTGGTGCGGGCCGACTACCGCGACTTTCTCGGGCAACATCCCGACGTGGACGTGCTGCACACGGCGCTCTTCTGCCACCACCTACCCGACGACGCCGTGGTCGAACTGCTCGGGTGGATGCACCGGGCCGCTCGGGTGGGCTTCGTGATCAACGATCTGCACCGCCACCCGCTGGCTTACCACAGCATTCGACTGCTGACGCGCGCGCTCGGTGGGTCGCCGCTGGTGCGGAACGACGCGCCGCTGTCGGTGCTGCGCGCGTTCCGGGCCGACGAGTGGCACCGCTTGCTGCGGCGCGCCGGGGTGCCCACCTACCGGCTGCGGT
>JBARYS010000130.1:0-1855 GCA_049648155.1 Catalinimonas sp.
GTGGATCGGCACCGCTCTGGACCGCGCGCTCTACGAGCAGGAGTTGATTGAGGCCAAAGAGAAGGCCGAGCGCGCCTCGCAGGCTAAGGCCATGTTCCTGGCGAACATGAGCCACGAGATTCGTACCCCCATGAACGCGGTGCTGGGCATGACGCGGCTGCTGATGGAGGAAGAGCCGCGCGAGGACCAGACGGAGAACCTACAGACGCTCGACTTTTCGGCGCGCCACCTGCTGTCGCTCCTCGACGACATCCTGGATCTGTCTAAGATCGAGGCCGGTCACCTGCAGCTTCAGCCCGCCCCCTACCAACTGCCCCGGCTGCTGGAAGAGACCTGCCGCCTGTTCCGCCCTCAGGCCGAACAGCGAAATTTGGAGCTACGCCACTCGTTTGCGCTGCGGGACGTCGACTGGGTCAACGGCGACGCCCTGCGGGTGCGGCAGGTGCTCAACAACCTGCTCAGCAACGCCCTGAAGTTCACCAAAGACGGGCTGGTCAACCTGAGCGCGGCCGTCGAAAACACTGCCGACGCCGAACACCTCGTGGTACGCGTGGTCGACACCGGCGTGGGCATTCCGGCCCACAAGCTACAACACATCTTCGCCCCATTCGAGCAGGCTGAGGCTGACACCACGCGCCGCTTCGGCGGCACGGGCCTGGGGCTGACCATCTCGCGGCGGTTCGTCGAAATGATGGACGGGACGATGGACGTGACCAGCGAACTGGGCCGGGGCACCACCTTCACCGTGCGGCTGCCCCTCGCCCGGGTGGCAAGCCCCCAAGTCACGCAGGTAACCACCCCGGCCGCAAAGGATCAACTGGACGGGCTGCGCGTCCTGCTGGTCGAAGACAACCTGATCAACCAGAAGGTCGCCGGCAAGTTCCTGAGCCGGTGGTCGGTAGACGTCACCGTGGCGGACAACGGCGCGGCGGCTTTCGAGGCGGTGCGTGACGGCACCTACGACGTGGTGCTGATGGACCTACAGATGCCCGTCATGGACGGCTTCGAGGCAACACGCCGCATCCGGTCGCTCGACGACTCCACCCGCCGCAACGTGCCCATCATCGCACTGACGGCGGCGGCCCTGTCGGGCATCAAAGAGCAGATCGAAGAAGCCGGCATGAACGACTTCGTCACGAAACCCTTCGACCCCGACGCCCTCGCCGGGGCCCTGCGGCGGTGGAGTTCTACGCCGGTGCAGACGCTGGAAGAGATCGACCGCAACCTGCCGGCCCTTCAAGACTTGCTCGCCGCCTGTCGCCGCAGCTTCGCGACGGTGTGCCGACAACTTCAGGCCGCCACGGCCGCAGGCGACGTGGCGCTCGCCAAGCAACTCCGGCAGCAGCTGCACGCGGTGATCGCCGAGCTGAAGGTCGCCGCCGTCGACGATGCCCTGCAGGAGCTGGACCGACGCCTCGACGCCCTCGACGTCGAGTCGCTACGAACGGACTTCGAGCGGATTGCCGACGACCTGGCGGCGCAGCTACAAACGGCTCCGCAGGAGGCGTAGGGAACTTCGCCCCGGCGGGCGCGTAACGGTTAAGATAACCCTCCCCGCACCTTGTGGCGCTCCTGATCTTTTATCTCCTGCTGGCGATCGTCTTTTCATTTCTCTGCTCCATTTTGGAAGCAGTACTGCTCAGCATCAGTCCGTCGTACGTGGCAGCACTCAGGGAGCGAGAGCCCGTGCTGGGCAAGCGCCTTGCCAAGATGAAGCAAGACGTGGACCGTCCGCTGGCGGCCATTCTTTCGCTCAACACCATCGCCCACACCGCCGGCGCGGCAGGCGTGGGGGCACAAGCCGCCGTGGTGTTTCAGGACATTTCGACGGCCGTCATCTCGGGGGTACTGACGC
>JBARYS010000131.1:0-5732 GCA_049648155.1 Catalinimonas sp.
AGCCGCCCACGCGCACGCCCCGCCCGGTCAGCGCGAGATTGGCCGCTCCGTCGGGCCAGACGCGGTCGGCCGCCACCGTGCGGGCGGCGTCCAAGTTGCTGTCCGTGGCGTCGTAAATGGGTAGCCCCCCGGCCGCAAGTGCCCTCAGAACGAGCGTGGTGCCGTCGGGAAGCATCCGCTCGACCGGCCAGCCGTAGCGCAGGGCCGCGCGCAGCGCCCGGCTCCGCTCGTGTTTGTATCGGGAGTCGTAGGTGGCGGCCCGCTCGCGCAGTCGTTGCTCCGCCTGCCTGGTCACCCATGTCTGGGCGTTCAATGCCGTGGCGGTCAGCCACACTCCGACCCACACCAAATATCGCAATGTCCTGGGCAAATCTTAGAGTAATTGTTGTTGCGAAAATATTCTTCGTAACGACAAATCACCTGAGCTTTAGGCCCGATGTCTAAGGAATGTACCAAATGGGGGAAGAGCTCTTAAGTTACTGAGGCCGAGCGGGCTGTCTGGAGCAAAGAGGAGGGTCGCGGGACCGCAGCGATGCGCGCCTCTACGAATCTCTCAACCTACAGGTCTCCCAACTGCGGGCGCAGCACGATCTCTTCGACCACCGTGCGGTCCGACATCTCCCAGGCTGACCATAAGGCGGCAGCCACGTCTTCGGGCGGCATGAAGCGCTCGGGCGGCAGGTCGGTGCCGCTCCAGCTGTCGGTGAGCGTGGCCCCGGGCAGCACGTGCGTCACACGGACGCCGTGCGGCTTCAGCTCCTCGCGCAGCACCAGCGAGAAGCCGCGCACGGCAAACTTGGTGACGCCGTAGGCCCCGCCGTTGGGGTAGGCCGTCACGCCCGCAATAGAGCCCACGTTGAACACGTGTCCGGCGCGCCGCGCGATCATGTCCGGCGTGAGGCGTTTGGTCAGGTAGTAGGCGCTGAGCAGGTTAGTCCGCAACATCTTTTCGAGCACCTCGTCGTCCTCCTGGTGTAGCTGCCCCGGCACGAAGAAGCCCGCGTTGTTGACCAGCACGTCGACCGGGCGATTGAGTGCACCGACGAAGTCGGCAAAGCCCAGCACGCCCGCTTTGTCCGACAGGTCGGCAGGGTGGGTGTGGACCTGCAAATCGGTATTCCGACGGCGTAGGTCGTCGGCGAGGGCGGTGAGGTCGGCAGCCGAGCGGGCGCAGGTGGCGACGTCGAAGTCGCCCGCCGCGAACCGGGTGGCCACGGCGCGGCCGATGCCTTTGGTGCCGCCCGTGACGACGAGGAGTTTGCGGTGCATCTGGTGTTTGGAGTCGTTAGGGTTTTCGGCGATTGGTTTTTAAGGCGTTGGGGCCGCATTTTCGGTGCTTTCATACGCGGTTACGGGCCATCCGGGTTCTCGGGGAAGCCGGGGTTGAACGTCGGTGCGTAGTTTTGAACGACCCGTGCGAACCGGCTGAAAGTCAGGCTGTCCGGCGTCGGCCCCAAAAGCTAAGGGCTATAAGCCAATACCCAACCCCCTAATGCAAAGCGTCGGTAAGTACGTACTTTTCATCAGTAGCATGTTTCGGAACATGGAGTCGTGGCGGGTGTACCCCAGCCGCGTGCTCGACGAGATGGTACTGATCGGCATCAACTCGGTGTTTCTGGTGGCCATTGTCTCCTCGTTCATCGGGGCCGTGACGGCGGTGCAGACGGCCTACAACCTGGTGAGCCCGCTGATACCGCTCTACATCATCGGGACAGTGGTGCGCGACATGACCATCCTGGAGCTGGCTCCGACCATCACGTGCGTGGTGCTGGCCGGCAAGGTGGGGTCGAACATCGCCGGCGAGCTGGGCACGATGCGCATCACCGAGCAGATCGACGCCCTGGAGGTGATGGGCATCAACTCCAGCTCTTACCTGGTGTTGCCCAAGGTCATCGCCGCACTCATCATGTTTCCGATGCTGGTGATCCTTTCGGGCTTTCTCTCGCTGTTTGGCGGCTACCTGGCGGGCACGCTCACCGGGCTGCTCACCGAGAAGGACTACGTCTACGGCATCCGCTACGAATTTCAGCCCTACAACGTCTTCTTTGCCCTCATCAAGGCGTTCGTATTCGCTTACCTGATCTCCTCCATCGCCGCCTACAAGGGGTACTTCACGCGCGGTGGGGCGCTCGAAGTGGGTAAGGCCAGCACCAACGCCGTGACCAACAGTTGCATCGCCGTGCTGCTGGCCGACTACCTCTTGGCGCAACTGTTGATATGATCGCGTTCGAAAACATCCAGAAGACCTTCGGCACCAAGCAGGTGTTGTTCGGCGTGGACGGCGAGCTGCGTCCGGGGCGCTGCAACCTCATCATCGGGTCGAGCGGCACGGGTAAGTCGGTGCTGCTGAAGAGCATCGTGGGGCTGATTCCGCCCGACGAGGGGCGGGTGATGTACGACGGCCGCGACTTCTACGCGGGCGAAACGGACGTCAAGATCGAGGTCCGCCGCGAAATCGGCATGTTGTTTCAGGGCAGCGCGCTGTTCGACTCTAAGACGGTGGCGCAGAATGTGAGCTTCCCGCTGGACATGATGACGAAGATGTCGGCCGACGAGAAGCACGACCGCGTGCAGTTCTGCCTGCAACGGGTGGGGCTGGAAGGCTCCGACGAAAAGATGCCCTCCGAACTCAGCGGCGGTATGCAGAAGCGCGTGGGCATCGCCCGGGCCATCGTGATGAAGCCGCGCTACCTCTTCTGCGACGAACCCAACTCCGGCCTCGACCCGCAGACCTCCATCAAAATCGACGAGTTGATTCAGGAGATTACGCTCGAAAACGACATCACGACCGTGGTAGTCACCCACGACATGAACTCGGTGATGGGCATCGGCGACCACATCATCTTCCTCGCCAAGGGCTACAAAATTTGGGAGGGCACCAGAGACGAGATCCTCTACGCCGAAAACGAGAAGCTCGACGAGTTCATCTTCGCCAGCAAAATCATGCGCGCGATGAAGAAGGATGGATGGAAAGACAGAGGGATCGGCTGACGCGTCTAGGTCGTGTTGACATGAAGCATGGTTTCGTGATTTCGCGCGTCTCTTTGCGCATAGTCAAGTCGCTTGAAGCGAGCGATTGCGGGTCCGCCTAGGCCGCGTATCGGCCAACGAAAGCGGGACAGAATACGAGTAAAAAGCGCCGAAGGCATCACCAGCCTCCGTGTCAACACGACTTAGCGTCGCGTGCGCCGGCTAGTCCTTCAATCCTTGCTAAGTCTTCCGGCGTGTCGATGCCGAAGTTCTCCCACTCGGTGATTTCAGTCTGGATGGGGATGCCCGCTTCCAGCCAGCGGAGCTGTTCGAGCGACTCGGCCCGTTCGAGCGGAGAGGGGGGGAGCCGTACAACTTGCGCCAGCGCCCCGAGTCGGTAGGCGTACATGCCCACGTGCTGGTAGTAAGTGTGGCCGCGTAGCCAGTCGGTGGGCGGCACGTCGCGGCGGAAGGGCACCCCGTGGCGGCTGAAGTAGAGCGCCCGGCCGCGGGCGTCGCGTACCACCTTGGCGGCATTGGGATCGGTGAGCACGGTGGGGTCGGTGACCGCGCGCACCAGCGTGGCGATGGGCGCGTCGGTCGCCGCGAGGGCTTCCACCAGCTGGTCGATCTGCTCGGGATGGATAAAAGGCTCGTCGCCCTGGATGTTCACCACCGCGTCCCAAGAGCCCGCCACTTGCCCGAGAGCCTCGTAACAGCGGTCCGTGCCGCTGGGGTGCTCGGGGCGCGTCATCACCACCGCCCCGCCGAACGCCCGCACGTGCGCTTCGATCTCGGGATGATCGGTGGCGACGACGACCCGCCCCAGTCGCTTGGCCTGCCCGGCTCGCTCCCAGGTGCGACGCACCATCGACTTCCCCATGATGTCGACGAGGGCTTTGCCCGGAAACCGGGTGGAAGCGTAGCGGGCGGGAATGATGCCGAGGGTGCGCATGGGTATGGGCTGGTGTCTGAGGAGCACGACAAAGTTGTGGTCTTTATGGTTAGGGACAGCGCACGCAAAGACTTCGGATGTCTGCCGGGTCGCCGTCTCCGTAGACATCCGAGGTCTGAATCCGTAGAAAGTTGGGCGTCTTGCCGTAGCCCATCGCCGTCGGGGAGTCTTGTGCTGATGGTTAAGTCGGCTCCCGACGCAACTCTCCGGAAGGATACGGCCGTTGGGCACGCTCCGAGGCGGCTGCCTGCCGCCCCCGCACCCAGCGAACGAAGCCGAGGCAGACGGCCCAGTTCATGAGAAAGAAGTCGAACGGCACGAGGGCCGCTTGCCAGCGCGGGCGGCGATCTCCCAGCAGCCAGCCCAAGCCGACCAGCGCGTAGAAGCCGAGCTGAGCGGCCCACAGCAGCGTGTAGATCCCCCCGTGTGCCTGGTGCGCCAGTAACCCCATCGGCAGCAGCAAGAGCAGGGCCGGCGGCGCGAGGCTCCACCGCAGCGCCCGGTGCGAGACGTACTGGAAAGACAGCAGCGGGTTGCGCCAGAAGCGCAGAAGGGGCGCGAGACGTACCATCGCCTGCCAGCCTCCCGCGCAGAGACGAATTTTTTGTTTCAACTCTTTGCGTGCCGACGCCGGAGGCAGTTCCGTGGCGTAGGCGTCCGGCGCGTAGGCCACCCGGTAGCCCTGCCCCGCCACGAGCAGCGACTGCACAAAGTCGCCGAGGATGGTGTCGTGCTTCAGGGGCGTGTAGGCCGCCGTGCGGAAAGAGAACAGTTCGCCGCCGGCTGCCACCAGCGTGTGTAATTCGTCGTCGCGGCGCTTCAGCCACGACTCGTAGCGCCGGTGGAGGCTGGAGGCCTCGGCGTTCCGCACGCGCTTGTCGCCCAGCACCGCGCCGACCTTGGCGTCGCCGTAGGGGTTCATCAGCGCGCGGACGGCTCCGGCGTCCAACTCCGTGTCGGCATCGCAAATCACCACGAAGGGCGTCGTGACGTGTCGCACGGCGCGGTTGACGGCCGCCGCCTTACCGGCACACTTGGGCTGGTGCAGTACTTCGATGCGGTCTCCCCCCAACCGTCTCAGCAACTCTTCGGAGCCGTCGGTCGAGCCGTCGGTGACGAACAAGAGGCGCAGCTTCTCGGCGGGGTAGTCGAGCGCCAAGAGGTTACGCAGCTTCCGGGGCAACAGGTCGGCCTCGTTGCGGGCGGGCACCACCAGCGTCACTTCCGGCTTGAACCGGGCGGCGGGCACCCGGCGGCGACCCCGCCGGCGGTGCTTCAGGCGCGTCAGCCCCCAGAGCAGGCCACCGTAGCCCGCGTACGTGTAGAAGACAATCGCCAGCGCCGTCCAGAACAGAAATTCCATCGTTCGCGGGTTTGTGTCGGCAAGCGGGCCCGACGGTGAGAGTCGATTGAGGCGTCCTACGCGACCGCCGCCGTGACCAGGGGGGCGGTTACCTCGGGCTCGCCCGCCACTTGCCGGTAGACGGCCAGCGTACGCTCGGCGGTGGCCCGCCACGAGTACTTGCGGGCCCGCAGGATGCCCCGCGACCGGAGGTCTTCGACCAGGAAGGGGCGGTCCAGCAGTTCGGCGAGGGCATCGGCGATGGTGGCAGGGTCACGCGGGTCGATCAGTAGGGCGGCGTCGCCGGCCACCTCGGGCATGGCCGACATGTCGGACGTCACCACGGGCGTGCCGGCGGCCATCGCCTCGATGATCGGGATGCCGAACCCTTCGCTGAAAGAGGGGAACAAGAACACCTCGGCCTGATCGTAGAGCGCGGGCAGGTCATCGGTGGCAATGTATTCG
>JBARYS010000132.1:0-4883 GCA_049648155.1 Catalinimonas sp.
TACTTCCTGTTGCACTTCTTCATCACGGCTTTCGTGAAGCTGGTGGTGATGTCGAACACCAAGCGGCTGATCCGCCGTCGGCGCATCTGGTTCAACACGCTGCTGGTCGGCTCGCAGCAGAACGCCCTCGACATCTACCGGGAGGTGGACAGCAACCACGACCTGCTGGGGTTTCGGTTTTTAGGCTACGTGCGGGTGTTCGCCAAGCGGAGTCCCATTGAGGAGTTCGTACCCGCCCTGGGCGACTACACGCAACTAGAAGAGGTGGTGCGCGAGCAGAAGGTCGAGCAGGTGATCATCGCCGTGGAGCCGTCGGAGCACCGGATGATCGAGGACATCCTGAACCGGCTGGAGGGTACCGGCGTGCGCATCAGTATCATTCCGGATCTCTACCAAATCCTGATCGGCTCGGTGCGCGTGCAGCACGTGTTCGGCACGCCGCTGATCGAGATCCGGCAGAACCTGATGCCGGTCTGGCAGCAGGTCACCAAGCGGGCCGCCGACGTCACCGTGTCGCTGCTGGTGTTGATCCTCGGTGCGCCCTTTTACCTAGCGGTGGCGATGCTGACAAAGTTTACCTCCGAGGGGCCGATCATCTACTCGCAGGAGCGCATCGGCCGGGACGGCGAACCGTTCCGCATCCACAAATTCCGCAGCATGTACCAGAATGCCGAGGCGATGGGGCCGAAGCTCTCGTCCGACCACGACCCGCGCATCACACCGTGGGGGCTTTTTATGCGGAAGACGCGCCTCGATGAGACGCCCCAGTTCTACAACGTGCTGCGCGGCGACATGTCGATCGTCGGCCCGAGGCCCGAGCGGCAGTTCTTCATCGACCAGATCACGCGGGTGGCCCCCCACTACAAACACCTCCTGAAGGTGCGGCCGGGCATCACGTCGCTGGGGCAGGTCAAGTACGGTTACGCCAGCAACGTCGAACAGATGGTGCGCCGCCTCCGCTACGACATCATCTACATCGAGAACATGTCGCTCGCCATGGACCTGCGCATCCTCATCTACACCGTATTGATTATCATTCAGGGTAGGGGAAAGTAGCGAAGTGGCGAAGTCTGGAGTGGCGAATCGGGCCGCCGGGCGGTTCCAAATTTGAAGTGGCGAAGTTCTTAAGCTTTCCAAAGCGCTTGCCGCCGCATCAACGATTTTACGGATGAGTGGGTGTCGGCAGTCCTTCGCCGGCGGCGGCGGGCGGCCCCGTCAGGATGACAGGAGCATTGAACAGGCAACTAGGTAATTAAAAGACCAGGCAACCAAACGATCAAGCAACCAAACAACCAGGCAATCAAACAATAAAACACCACCAGTGTAGGAAGCGGCAGTTGGGCCACAGCCCTGGCGAAGATCGTCACCGAGAAAGCGGGCCGCGTGGCCTGGTGGGTGCGCGACGAAGCCACCGTCGAGCACCTGCGCCGGCGGGGGCACAACCCGCGTTATCTCTCGGACGTGGGCTTCGACCCCGCCGTGCTGCATCCTACCACCGACCTGCGGGCGGCGCTCCGGGGCGCCGAGTCGGTCATCATCGCGGTGCCGGCGGCCTTCGTGCGCGACGCGCTGGCCCCCACCACACCCGCCGACTTCGCGGGCAAGACCGTGGTGTCGGCGGTGAAGGGCATGGTACCCGAAGAACACCTGCTGATCACCGACCTGCTGGTGCGCGACCGGCAGGTGACGCGCGAGCAGTTATGCGTGATCGCGGGCCCATGCCACGCCGAGGAGGTCGCACTCGAACGGCACTCTTACCTGACCATCGCGGGGGCGGACCCGACGCGGACGGCGCGCGTGGCCGCGCTGCTGAGCTGCGACTACGTACAGGCCACACCCACCACCGACCCGGAGGGGGTGGAGTACGCCGCCGTGCTGAAGAACATCGTCGCCATCGCCTGCGGTATCTGCCACGGGCTGGGCTACGGCGACAACTTTCAGGCGATTCTGGTGGCAAACGCCCTGCGCGAGATGCGGACCTTTTTGGACGCGCTCTACCCCGCGCACCGCGACATCATGGAGTCGGCCTACGCGGGCGACCTGCTGGTGACGGCCTACTCGCAGTTCAGCCGCAACCGCACGTTCGGTGGCATGGTGGGGCGGGGCTACGGCGTGCGGGCCGCGCAGATCGAGATGAACATGGTGGCCGAGGGCTACTACGCCGCCCGCAGCGTCCACGCACTCGCCGAGCGGCGGGGCCTGGAACTGCCCATCGCCGAGGCCGTCTACCGCATTCTTTATACCCGCGCCGCGCCGCGACCCACCATGAAGAAGCTGGCCGCGCGGCTGACCTAAAAACAGGGTCGCCGTGCCGAAGCGCCGCGCTACTTTTGGGCCATGACCGAACAGATTCTGATCTTCGACTTTGGCTCGCAGTACACGCAACTGATCGCCCGGCGTGTGCGCGAGCTGAACGTCTACTGCGAAATTCATCCCTACACTGAAATTCCGTTCTTGGAACTGGACGACCGCGTGCGCGGGGTCATTCTGTCGGGCAGCCCCAGCTCGGTGCGCGACGCGGGCGCGCCGAACCCCAAGCTGAAGTCTCTCCGGGGAAAGGTGCCGCTGCTGGGCATCTGCTACGGCGCGCAACTGCTCACGCAGCAGGAGCATGGCGTGGTGGAGTCGTCGCAGCACCGCGAGTACGGCCGCGCTCGGCTCACGCGCGTGGTGCCGGAAAGCCCGTTGTTGCGGGATCTCCGCGACGACTCTGCGGTGTGGATGTCGCACGGCGACACCATCGTGAAGCTGCCCGACAACTTCGAGCTGCTGGCCTCTACGGCGTCGGTCGAGGTGGCGGCCTTCCGCGCGGGCGAGGAGCACACCTACGGCCTCCAGTTTCACCCGGAGGTGACGCACACCGATCAGGGTAAGCAACTGCTGCACAACTTCGTGGTCGGCATCTGCGGCTGCAAGCAGGACTGGACGGCGGCGCACTTCGTGGAGGAGACCGTGGCGACCCTGCGCCAACAGCTCGGCAGCGACAAGGTGGTGATGGGCCTCTCGGGCGGCGTCGACTCGTCGGTGGCGGCCATGTTGGTGCACCGCGCCGTCGGCCCGAACCTGCACTGCATCTTCGTCAACAACGGCCTGCTGCGAAAGGGCGAGTTCGAGGAAGTGCTGCACTCCTACAAAGACCTGGGCCTGAACGTGAAGGGCGTCGACGCGACGAAGGACTTTTACGTGGCGCTGGCCGGCGTCAACGACCCCGAGGGCAAGCGCAAGACCATCGGGCGGGTGTTCATCGAGGTGTTCGACCGCGAGGCGCACCTGATCCGCGACGTCAGGTGGCTGGGGCAGGGCACGATCTACCCCGACGTGATCGAGTCGGTGTCGGTGAAGGGGCCGTCGGCCACCATCAAGTCGCACCACAACGTGGGCGGCCTGCCCGAGCAGATGAACCTCAAGGTGGTCGAGCCGCTCAACACCCTCTTTAAAGACGAAGTGCGGCGTGTGGGGCGCGAACTGGACCTGCCGCCCGCCATCCTGGGTCGCCACCCCTTCCCCGGGCCGGGACTGGCCATCCGTATCCTGGGTGAAATCACCGAGGCGAAGGTGCGGCTGTTGCAAGACGTCGACCACCTCTTCGTGGAGGGACTGAAAGAGCACGGGCTGTACGACGACGTGTGGCAAGCGCTGGCCGTGCTGCTGCCCATCCGGTCGGTGGGGGTGATGGGCGACGAGCGCACCTACGAGAGCGTGGTGGCGTTGCGGGCGGTGACCTCCGTCGACGGCATGACCGCCGACTGGGCGCACCTGCCCTATGATTTCCTCTCGATCATCTCGAACCGCGTCATCAACCGCGTCAAGGGCGTCAACCGCGTGGTGTACGACATCTCGTCCAAGCCGCCCGCCACCATCGAGTGGGAGTAGCCGCCGGCCGGCGCTGAGTAGAGGCTCCGCAAAACAGTAGAAACGCCGTCGCGTCTCCACCGTTTTGCGTGCCTCCGACCTGATGCTACCGAACGGCATCGGCTCCCCCACGACCCACAGGCCCGCTTAATTGGCGCTCAGCGAGACCTCGATGTTGCCGCGCGTGGCGCGCGAGTAGGGACAGACCTGGTGGGCGTCCTCCATGATCTGTTGTGCTTCCTCGGCCGAAAGCTTGGGGAAGTTGCCGTGCAGATGAACGGCCAGCCCGAAGCCGCCGTCTTCCGTCTTGCCGATGGTGACCTTGGAGGTGATCTCCCGGTCGGCGATGTCGCGGCCTTTGGCGACCACGCCCACCGCGCCGTTGAAGCAGGCCGCGTAGCCGGCGGCGAACAATTGCTCGGGGTTCGACTTGTTGCCGCCCGCACCGCCCATGGCGGAGGGCATCTCGACGTCGAGGTCCAGCACGCCGTCGCTGGAGCGTACGTGGCCACGGCGACCACCGGTGTTGACGGCTTCGGCGGTGTAGATGGGTTCGATCTTGTCCATGAAAAGAGGTAAGGATTTGGTTCTTTCCCTGAAAACGTGGCGTCGGACTAAGGGTTAGCCTCCGTGCCAAGCAGCCGCCGAATTTCGCTTATCACTTCGGGAATCGGCTCCATGTGCAGGAAGTGGTTCTCGTCGGGCAGCGTGACGAAGCGGGCCGTGCTGGTGTCGGTGGGGGTAAGGTGCGCGCGTGCAAAGGCCAGGTTGCCGTACGGGACGATCATGTCTTTATCGCCGTGTACGTAAGCCAGGGGCGTCTCCCACGCCTCCCAGCGGGGCATCAGCTTGGTAAGCTCCTCCACGTGGGTGGCCTTCTCGTAGGCCGACGTGCGCATCGCCCCCGAGAGCAGCCATCGGAACGGCACCCACGTGCCCAGTCGCCCCAGCCACACCGCCCGCTCCTGCGCCGGGTCGAGGGCGGGGGCCAGCATCACCACCCCGGCCACCGCCTCCGGGTGGTCGAGGGC
>JBARYS010000133.1:0-13226 GCA_049648155.1 Catalinimonas sp.
GAGAGCATCCGGCCCCGCACGTCCACGTCGTTGCGGTCAAAGAGCCAGTCGTTGCAGCAGGCCAGAAAGACGAAGTTGACCCGGTCGTTCTGGAGCCGCGCCGCCGTCAGCACGGCGATGCCGCCCCCCTTCGAGAAACCCACCACCGTCACGTGCTCGGGCGGAACACCCGCCGCCAGCAGTTGCCGCACCTGGGTGGCCACGCGCCCGGTGTAGGTTGTGATGTCCGTACCCGAAGCGCGCTGCTCGCTGATCACCTCCAGGCCCGCCGCCGCCAGCGTGTCGAGAATGGCGTCGTATTCGTAGGTGCCGTACCGCGGGTGGGTGGGCCGCCGCCCCTCCTCCTCGATGATGCGCCCGTGCAGGTAGATCACGTACCGGGCGTCGGGGTCGACGTGCGCCGGAAATTCGGTGTGGATGCCACCGGGTTGCGCGCACGCGACCATCGGCAACACGCAGAAGAGCACGGCAAACGTCGAGTAGGGTGAGAACGTGGGCATGGCGTTGTCAGCCGCAAATCTATGACCACCACGCGCCGTGGCTTCCGGGGCCGGTCATGACGAGCGCCCTGTCCGCTCCCGCACAGCCGGCGCTCGTTTCCGGACACCACGCCAGGCCCAAATCGACCCTTAGGGCCACACAGAGGTGTTCGCCTCGTTTGGCTGCGCATTTGATCAGCAAAAGTGGAAGTAATCACCGGCTCATGCGCAACGCCTACCTGGGAGAGTTTGAAGAGGTCGTCCTGCTGACGGTCGCCGTGCTCGACGGCGGTGGCTACGGCGCGGGCATCACCGACACCATCGAGGCGGAGACGAGCCGCACGGTGCGCCTCAACCAGGTGCACGCCGCCCTGCACCGCCTGGAGAAGAAGGGCATGGTCACCTCGCGGATGGGTGACCCCTCGGAACCTTCTGCCCCCCGGCGCTCGTAGTGAAGCGACGCGACCCATCTTACCGCTCCGCCCGACCGGCACACCGGCGGCGGGGAGGAAAGTCCGGGCAGCACAGAGCGCCGTACTTCCTAACGGGAAGGCGCGCCGGCACGCGAGGCGGCGCGACAGCTAGTGCCACAGAAAACAGACCGCCGCGCCCCCGGGTGCGGTAAGGGTGAAAAGGTGGGGTAAGAGCCCACCGGGCGGCCGGCAACGGGCGTCGCACGGTAAACCTTACGGGCTGAAAGGCCAAATAGGCCGGTGGTACCCACGCGAGTGGGTCGAAGGGCGGCTCGTCCGGTACCGGCGGGTAGGCCGCTGGAGCCCGGCGGCGACGTCGGGTCGAGATAAATGGTAAGACGCCCCGCTCCGGTGGGGCCGACAGAACCCGGCTTATCGGGTCGTACTCCTCGCGTTTTTGGGGTGCCGGGGGAAACCCTTGGTGCCCCTTAATTTTTGGTTCTTGTATAGAATACGGGGGATAGACTTTCCTGGCTTCCGACAGCGTCTTCTCGGTGTGAAGAAGTAGTCTTTGAGCCTTTTAGAGACGACACAGAGGTCAAGCAACAGCTTCCTGCAAACCATCCTCCGTACGCTACCCAAGAGCGAAGAAGATTATGGCGCGATCTTTTTATCTCTAGGATTGACACTGAAGACCCTCAATGGGAATAGCGGAAACGAGTTCATCACCATTAATAAAAGTAGGGTAAGACGTCGTGCAACACGAGGCTTAGCGTCCGGCGGCACGACACTTCTCACCCTCAATGACTCTGAACTTCCGGCTACCTTCGCCCCCTCATGCAGCTACGCGAAGTTCAAGACGTCCCCAAGCTCAAGCGAGCGTTCCTCCAACTGCCGGTCCGCCTCTACCGCGATAACCCCTACTGGGTGCGGCCCCTCGACAAGGACATCGAAAAGGTGTTCGACCGTAAGCAGAACAAATTCTTCCGCCACGGCGAGTGCGTCCGCTGGGTGCTCGAAGACGACGCCGGGCAGTGCATCGGGCGGGTGGCGGCGTTCGTCGACCGCAAGACGGCCCACACGCACGACCAACCCACCGGCGGCATGGGCTTCTTCGAGTGCGTCGACAACCCGGCGGCGGCCACGACCCTGTTCGATGCCTGCCGCACGTGGCTGGAGGCGCGCGACATGGAGGCCATGGACGGGCCGATCAACTTCGGCGACCGCAACCAGTGGTGGGGACTGCTGATCGACGGCTACGACGAGCCGCCCAACTACGGCATGTTCTACCACCTGCCCTACTACCGCGCGCTGTTCGAGGCGTACGGCTTCCGCGAGTACTACCAGCAGTTCACCTTCGCCCGCAAGGTGATGGCCCCGCTGCCTGAGTCGGTGCGGATGAAGGCCGAGCGCATCCGCCGCGACGCTGACTATACCTTCGCACACCTCGAAAAGAAGCGCCTCGACGACTACGCCGAGCAGTTCCGCACCGTCTACAACCAGGCGTGGGTGAAGCACCAGGGCGTGGGCAGCATGAAGCCGGCGCAGGCGCGCGCCCTGATGAACCAGATGAAGCCCGTGCTCGACGAAGACATCATCTGGTTTGCCTACTACAAAGGCGAGCCGGTGGGCTTCTTCATCATGCTGCCGGAGCTCAACCAGATCTTCCGCCACGTGAACGGCCGCCTCGACTGGCTCGGCAAGCTCAAGTTCGTCTACCACCGTTGGCGGGGCACCTGCACGAAGATGTTCGGCGTGGTGTTCGGCATCGTGCCCGCGCACCAGGGGAAGGGGCTGGAGGGGGCCATCGTGCAGGCGGCAGGCGACCACGTGCAGTACGAGGGCTTCCGCTACGAGGACTTCGAGATGAACTGGATCGGCGACTTCAACCCCAAGATGATCCACCTCGTCAAGCAGGTGGGCGGCGAGGCCAACAAGGTCCACGCCACCTACCGTAAGCTCTTCGACGAGACCAGACCCTTCCGCCGGCATGCGCTGATGGATTGATCGTTTGTCACCGCGAGAGCTCGTAAGTCCCGGCAGGGGTCTGCTTTATCGTGACGCAATGGAGCTCGACCAATTTACCGACGAGCGTTAAACACATCTCGCTAATCTACGAGATCCACCTCCTCCGAAGAAGCACGCCCGACGCATGTTGGAGCATACGCCGCCACCCTGTGCACGCACAAATAAGTCGCATACGGAACCGGATACACCGCACATGCACACAAATGCATCAAAGACTCCCTAAAACTCCACGATCACCCCAATCGTCGGCAGGCGCGCGCCGCTGTTGTTGGGCAGCAACACTGGGACGGCGTCGAGCTCGCCGCCCAGCTCGTTGGGGGCGCGTAGGTTGGGCTCATAGGGAGCACCCGAGCGGGTGGTGATGGTGTTGTCTTCGTTGCGCGCCAGCGTCAGCGTGGGTGCCGTCGGGTTGACGTTGTCGAGGGCGTTCTGCACGTCGATGTAGACGTCGAGCAGCCACCGCTCGAAGTTCCACTTCTTGTCGATGCGCAGGTCGAGCGCCGAGAAGTTGCCCAGCCGCTGCGTGTTGACACGGTCGAAGTCGAGCACGCCCGCCCCGCGCACCGGGTAGTTGAGCAGCGAGGCTTCCGTGTCGAAGGGCGTGAACGGCCCGCCGCCCTGCGCCCGGAAGCGCGCGCCTACCTCCCAGTTGCGCGGAAACTTGTAGCCGCCCGTGAACGACACCAAGTGGCGCTGGTCCCAGGCGGTGGGGATGAATACGTCGCGGTCGAAGCCGGTGAACTCCGAGAAGTAGTAGGTATAAGAGAGGATGCCGAAGAAGTTCTTGATCAGCTTCTGCTGGTAGAGGAACTCCACGCCGTAGGCGCGGCCGCGCCCCACGTCGGCCACCTGCTCGTTGCCCACCGTGCCGAAGTCGCCGCCCAGGTTGGCCAGCGAGATCGAGTCGCGCACCGAGACCGGGTAGTGGTCGTAGCCCTTCCAGAAGCCTTCGAGCGTGAAGCGCCCCGACCGCCACGGCAAAAACTCGACGCCGCCGGCCACGTGGTCGGAGCGGATGTAGCGCGTGTCTTGGTTCAGCAGCGTACTGGTGTTGTCGCGGAAGCCCAGCGTGGTGTAGGGCGGAATCTTGTAGTAGCGCCCCACTGATCCGTTGAGCCGCCACTGGTCGGTGAGCGCGAACGAGGCCGACAACCGGGGCGAGACCGTTTCGAGCGGGTTCATGCCGCCGGTGGTGAACGTGTTCACGTCCGAGCGCACGCCCAGCGTCACGTTCAGGCGTTGGTCGAACCAGTCGCGCCCCAGCGTACCGTAGGCCCCGAACTTGCCGAACCGGATCTTGGAGTTGAAGCGGATCTCGCGCAGCGGCTCGCGGCTCAGCACCTCGAAGTAGTCGTTCTCGTAGCGGGCGTACTGCGCCGACGCCCCCCAGCCAAACGACCACGGCCCGGTGAACTTGCTCCAATTGAAGCGCAGCTTGTTCTCGTCCTCGACCGAGCGCAGCCGCAGCAGCCGACGGCTCTCGTCGCCCTCCACGTTGTCTTCGAACTTATCGGCCCCGTTGTTGAGGATGTTGCCGCTCAGCGTCAGATCGAAGAAGCCGTCCTCGAAGCGGTGCTTCCAGGTAGCCCCCACGGTGCTGGTCCACTGGTTGAAGACCGGAATCTGGTCCAGAATGGCGAGCTGTTCGAGCGTGGCGTCTTCGGGCGGGTTGAGCGTAAACTGGTCGATCGAGCCGAGGCCCACCAGACTGATCTCGTCCTTGGTACTGAACTTGTGCGTCATCTTGTACTGGTAGTCCCAGTAGTCGGGCAGAAACGGCAGGTCGATCAGGGCGAACAAAAACTGCAGGTACGACCGCCGCACCGAGACGATATAGGTGGTCTTCTCCTTGCCCTTGATGAGCGGCCCTTCGAGCGTGGCGGCCACCTCGCTGGCCCCCACGCGCAGGTTGCCCTGGGTGCGCTCGCGGTTACCGGTGCGCTGCCGACACTGCAGCACGCCCGAGAGGGGGTTGTCGTAGCGCGCCCCGAACGCCGACGTGCTCAGCGTGACGTCCTCGATGAACGAGACGTTGAGCATCCCCACCGGCCCGCCCGCACTGCCCTGCGTGGCGAAGTGGTTGATGTTGGGCACCTCCACGCCGTCGAGGTAGTAGACGTTCTCGTTCGGCGCGCCGCCCCGCAGGATGATGTCGTTGCGAAAGCCCACCGAGCCCGACACGCCCGGCAGCGACTGCACCACCTTGGCGATGTCGTTGTTGCCGCCGGGGTAGGCGATGATCTCCTGCGTCGACAGGCTCTGGATCGAGGTGGGCGTCTCGGCGCGCTTGGCGAAGGGGCTGGCCTGCACCACCACCTCGCCGAGTTCGCTGGCCGCCTCGTTCAGGTCGAAGTTTAGGTTGAGCGTGTTGCCCGAGGTCACCACCACGTCGTACTTCGTCAGGACCTGGTAGCCCAGGTACGAGGCGGTCACGTTATAGGTCTTCGGCTCGATGCCCTCGACGGTGTAATATCCCTCCACGTCGGTGACGCCACCCCGCTCGGTGCCGTCGAGGGCCACGGCCACGCCGATGAGGGGTTCCTGCGTGCGGGCGTCGCGGACGAAGCCCACCATTTTGCCGGATTGCGCGGCGACCGTACTGCCGATCAAGAGCGACAAGCCGAGCGTGAGGAGACGTAGGTGCATCAGCGAAAAGAGGATGAAAGAGAAGAGAGGGGAAAGAATCGTGTTGAGCAGCCTTGCGGCGGTCGGAGTGTTGACGGCAGTGTTATGTTAACGTCATAAATGCCAGCCAAGCACGTAATGCAAACGTAGTATATATCTATGAATACACATCGCCGGATGATAATTTATTATGTTTGTATAACGCATGAAGACCGAACACCGCTACGAACTGCTGAAGCAACTGCTGCCGCTGCTGGACGCGTACCCGGACGACGTGCCGCCCCCCTCGCCCGCCGCGTTCGCTCGTTGGGTAGCGGCGGGAGCCTCGTCCGACGGCCCGCCGCCCGAAGGTACGTCGCCGGAAGGAGCACCGGCCGCTGATACGCACGGCAATGCCCCGCCGCCCGACGGCCCCGACCAAATGGACGATCAACTCAGCTACGCGCTGCTGACGCTCTACAAGCACGCGAAGGGTTACATCAAACGGGCGCTGCGCGAGACCGACCTGGCGAGTGCCGACGACTGGACTTATCTGGCCACGCTCATGCAGCGGGGCGACCTGACGAAGAGCGAGCTGATCCGTCGCAACCTACAGGAGGTGCCCTCGGGAACGGTGGTCATCAACCGCTTGCTGAAGCACGGCTTCATCACTTCGTTCGAAGACCCCGACGACAAGCGCGCGCGGCGGCTGCGCATTACACCATCCGGGCAGGAGGCATTCGTGCGGGCGCTGCCCGACCTGCAAGTCGTGAGTACGCTCGTGGCGGGCCGCCTTGCGCCGGCAGAGAAAGAGACGTTGCGCGACCTGCTCTTCCGCCTGATGGACTTTCACGCACCCATCTTCACGCACGACGGCCGCACCGACCTGAGTATTGTCCGTGCGAAGTACCTGCCCGACGGGACCGTCTGAACCCACTTTCCGGCCGGCGCAGGCCAACTGTGGCGTCACGGTTCTTCCAACGATACCTCCCACCGACGCACGCGCCCCCGTCGCTGGGCGGGCATAGCTCCCTTCCTGAAACGGGCGTAAATCAGATCAACGCAGAACTGCGAAATGCATCCAAACGCAGCGGAACGAAGTGCAGCGGTGCTCAGCGGAGTAGAGTGTAGCGGTGCAAACGTAGCGTCCTGAAGCCGGCCGCCGGCGGGGGGATTCGCCGCCCATTGCTCTCTTTTACTCACAAAAAGCGCCGCGCCGGCCGCAACATGTCCGCCGTGCCGTTCATAAGTTCTTTTTACACAAAAGAATCTTTTAGTGAACATATCCCTATCTTTGGTTGGTGGGTTGGCCGCCTGCAACTCCGGTCAAGAGCAGCGCGAAAGCGTGCCCGCCGGGTGACCCCCCCGAACAAATGATCGGTGACGGCAAGAACCCTATGGTCGAGTCCGCCACCGTCGGCGCGGCCAACGCTGGACCGGGCCGAGTGCCGATAAGATAATCCTCCTGCGTACGGCCCCCGTGGGTCAGAAAGCGCATCTGATTACTGACGTTATCAGGCAGGCCGCATAGTTTTGAGAGGCACCCATCTGGAACGACGTCGAAGACAAACTCGTCGGCAACGGGTATGATATAGCATTTCTGTTTTAGTTTCGAACCCTACAAAGGCTCAAAACACACTGCTATCGAGCCTTTGTAGGGTTTCTACGGGAAGAGCTTTACAACTCATCTAGTGATGCCATAGATGCTACAACAGAACGAAGTCGAAGCATAAATCGGATCGCCGGCAACACAAGAAATCATGACCAGATATTACCTCTTCGGCAGCAACTATTCGCCGTTTTCAGAACCTCATTTAGAACATGAGCTGCGCAAACTTGAATACTTAAAAGGTTCTGCCTTAAAATGCGATCTCGTAGTGACGCGTAATCTAAAAACCGCCAAGGTTGCCGCCGTACTGTTTCCCGGTAAGAAGATCTTAGTCTGGACACATGAGCCACGCTATGATGGCACGAGCAAAAAAAGAGTCAACTATATCGGACGCACAATACACATATTCAACGTTTTTACGGGCGATGTATTCTGGCACAATGGCCATTTCTTCAATCGCTATCATTACAACGAAGCGATTGACCTGGGTATCACCACCGAAACGCTCAGGCCCGCAGAAGAAGTAGTCAGCAAAAAACAGTTTGAAGAGCGAAAAATGTTGATTGGGATGTTCACCCGAAAAGAAACCGAACAATTTGATTATATCGTTGCCGGGCAAAACACGGACTTGAATCAAAAGAGGCAAGAACTAGCGTGGGCCGGATATAAAAGCGGAGATAGTGATATTGTAGGCAGGAATTGGGGAAGCGGTATCGCGCTCGAAGCATCCGGACACGACGGCGTAGAGGACACACCTTGGTGGACCAGAAAAATTGAGCTGCTAAATAGATATAGATTTAGTATCGCGATTGAGAATACGCTTTGGCCCTGCTATGTGACAGAGAAGATCTGGCAATCAATATGTGCATACTCCTTACCTATTTATCATGGACGGGGTAGTTCGATCTACAACGATTTCCCGGAATCATCATTTATAGACTCCTCGGTTCATCAATCCCCGCAAGAGACCATCAACGTAATTCGCAATACGAGCTACGAGGAATGGACATACAGGCTCAACGCTTGCATTGAAGTATACAACCAATTTGCGAGGCAACGGCGCACCGAGGGGGCGCTTGGGCTGACCGAAACCATGGATCGAATTACACGACGTTTGCACCTGTAATCCACGATAGCAGACCAACGAAGAGGTCAGGTAATCGAAGAATCCAAACGACCAAGCAATCAGTCCTTGTTCGGCTGCGGCGTGGTGCGGAGGTAGGGCTTGATCTTGGTGTGACCCTTGGGAAACCTGGCGGGGATGTCGGCGTCGGCGATGGCCGGTGAGATCACCACGTCCTGGCCGTCCTGCCAGTCGACGGGCGTGGCCACGCTGTAATCGTCGGTGAGTTGCAGTGAGTCGAGCACGCGCAGGATTTCGAGGAAGTTGCGGCCCGTGCTGGGCGGGTAGGTCATCGTCAGGCGCACCTTCTTCTTCGGGTCGAGGATGAACACCGTGCGGACGGTCGCCTTGGCCGTAGCGTTGGGGTGGATCATGTCGTAGGCCTCGGCGATCTTCCGCTCTTCGTCGGCGATGACCGGAAAGTTCATCGTCACCGACTGCGTCTCTTCGATGTCCTTCATCCACTTCTTGTGCTCACTCAGCGGGTCGACGCTCAGGGCAATCACCTTGGTGTTGCGCTTGGCGAACTCCCCCTTCAGGGCGGCGGTGCGGCCCAGCTCGGTGGTGCAGACGGGCGTAAAGTCGGCGGGGTGCGAGTAAAAGACGACCCACTGGTCGCCGGCCCACGCGTGGAAGTCGATGGGTCCTTCGGTAGTTTCAGCTTGAAAGTTGGGCGCGGTATCCCCGAGGCGTAGCGGCATGTTCTGGAAAGTTTGGAACGTAACGCACGACGTTGTGCGCGCTCAAAAGTATTGATTGTTTGGTTGCCGGGTTGCTGGACGGCTGGGTTACTGAATTGTTCAGATGATTAGGCGCGGAGACCACAGATGCATCGGCCGATCCGGCAACCCGGCAATTCAGTAACCAAAAAAAGCGCCTTCCCTGATGAGAAAAGCGCTTTTTAAATGCGTGGTGTGGGCGGTTACGCCTCTTCGGGCACCACCTCGAAGTGGAGGGTGTGGTGCACGTCGCGGTGCAGGCGCAGCGTGGCGGTGTAGTCGCCGGTCGACTTCACCTCGCCGTCGAACTCGATCTTACGGCGGTCCACCTCGTGGCCCTTGGCTTGCAGGGCGTCGGAGAGTTGCAGCGGCGTGACGGCTCCGAAGATACGGCCGCTCTCGCCCACCTTGGCGGTGACGCGCAGCTTCTCGTCGCCGATGGCGGCGGCTAGGGCTTCGGCGTCCTGCTTGATCTTCTCGGCTTTGTGCGACGCCTGACGGATGTTCTCCTCGCGCACGCGGCGGTTGGCGTTGTTGGCCAGCACGGCCATCCCCTGCGGGATGAGGTAGTTACGGCCGTAGCCGGGCTTCACGGTGACCAGGTCGTCTTTGTAACCCAGCCCCTTGACGTCTTCTTTCAGAATGATATCCATGGGTGCGGTGAGTTTACTTGAGCGAATCGGCAACGTACGGCAGCAGCGCTAAGTGGCGGGCTTTCTTGACGGCCACCCCCACGCGGCGCTGGAACTTCCAGCTCGTGCCCGTGAGGCGACGCGGCAGGATCTTGCCTTGTTCGTTGACAAATTTCAGCAGGAAGTCGGGGTCCTTGTAGTCGATGTACCGGATGCCGCTCCGCTTGAACCGGCAGTACTTCTTGCGGTTCTCAAACTGGTTGACAGGTTCGTTCATCAAGCTCATTTCGCTGCTTCTTTTGGGGTGTCGGCCTCAGCCGTATCTTTTTTCTTCCGGAACTTGCCCGCGCGGCGCTTCTCGTTGTATTCGAGGGCGTACTTGTCGAGCACAGTGGTGAGAAACCGCAACACGCGCTCGTCGCGGCGAAACTCGGTCTCCAGCGTCAGCACGATCTCGGGCGGTGCGGTGTACTCAATGAGTACATACGAGCCGGTCGACTTGTGCGCAATCTCGTAGGCCAGCTTGCGCAGGCCCCACTCTTCGACGTTTACCAGCTCGGCACCGTTGTCGGTGAGCAACTGCCGGTATTTTTCGACGGCATCCTTTGTCTGTTGTTCAGACAAAACGGGGTTTAGGATGAATACCGTCTCATAGTTTTTCAACTGCATAAAGATGGTTTTTAAAAACGGACCGCAAAAGTAGGCCCCTTGCGCCAATGGCGCAAGGAGGACGGAGGATCAAAGTCGGAAAACCGAAGGGCTGACGCGTCTTAGGTCAGTGCGTGCGCAAAGGCTACCATAGGATACCAAAAGCGCGGATAGCTGCCGCCTTCCGACTTTGGTTCTCCGTCCTCCAGCTTTAGTCTCCCGGCCTTCGCTATCTTCACCTATGCCCCTACCTAAGAAGCTACAGGAGGCCGTGCTGGCCATGCCGACCAAGGAAAAAGACAAGCTGCTGCTCCGCCTGCTGGCGCGCGACGAGAAGCTGGTGGCACAGTTGCAGTACAAATTGGTGGAGGACGGCGATACGCTCGAAGCCCGCCGTCGGGACATCCGCGAGACCATCGAAGATATGGCCACGGGGTACCACTACAGCCCCGGCTGGATGATGATGGACATGCGCAGCGTGAACGCCATTATCACCCGCCACGTGCGGACCACGAAGGATAAGGCGGGCGAGATCGAGCTGACGCTGCTGATGCTCAACAAGGTGTACGACCACCAGATGGAGCACCTGAAGAAGTCCACCGGCAAGACAGGTACCATCTCCAGCTACATTGTCAAGCGGGCGCAGTTCGTGCTCAACAAGTTGGCGAAGCTGCACGAAGACTACCTCATCGAGTACGAGGACGACGTGAATCGCCTGCTGGAACGCATCCACACCACCGCCCCCGCCCAAGAGGCCGCTGACGCCGGACTGCCCCGCCGCTTCAGGTAGTGCTTTCATAACTTTCGGGGCTGCGGCTTTCCTGAAGACTTGCTCAATGGTCGGAAAGCTGCTTACGCCGCCCCATCGGCACGGGCCGCTTAGCTTCTTTTTACCAAGCGCATGAAACAACCTTTCAACCTCCGGGCGTGGATCGACGAGCACCGCGACCTGCTCAAGCCGCCCGTCGGCAACCAACAGATTTTTCAGGAGAACGACGACTTCATCGTCATGGTGGTGGGTGGGCCCAACGCCCGCAAGGACTACCACTACGACCGCGGCGAGGAGCTCTTCTACCAGCTCGAAGGAGAGATCACGCTGAAGATCGTCGACAACGGCGAGTTCCGGGACGTCCGCATCGGGCCGGGCGAGATGTTCCTGCTGCCGCCCGAGGTGCTGCACTCGCCCCGCCGCCCGGCCCACACGGTGGGGCTGGTGATTGAGCGCTACCGCAAGCCCGACGAGCAGGACGGTTTCGTCTGGTTCTGCGAAAATTGCAATCACAAGCTCCACGAGGTCTACCTGCCCGTCTCCGACATCGTCGGCCAACTGCCCGGCGTGATGCAAGATTTCTTTGCCTCCGAAACCCTCCGCACCTGCGACAACTGCGGCACCGTCATGCCTATTCCGAGTTGATTGCCGGGTTTCCGGATTACCGGCTGGGCCGGACGTTTTTGGATGACCAATGCCTCGCCGGCTTCCGCACGACATTCAGATCAGTAATCCAGTAACCAACTTTGTCCTTGACCATCGACATCCACACGCACATTCTGCCCGAGCGGTGGCCCGACCTGCGGGAGCGGTACGGCTACGGGGGGTTTATCCGGCTGGAGCACTACCGCCCCTGCTGTGCGCGGATGATGATGGACGACCGCTTCTTCCGCGAGGTGCAGGACAACTGCTGGGACCCCCGCACGCGGATGCGCGAGTGCGACGGGCACGGGGTGGACGTACAGGTGCTCTCGACGGTGCCCGTGATGTTCAGCTACTGGGCACGGCCCGAGCACGCCGACGACCTGAGCCGCCTGCTGAACGACCACCTGGCGGGCGTGGTGGCTGACTACCCCGACCGCTTCGTGGGGCTGGGCACGGTGCCGCTGCAAGCACCCGACCTGGCCGTGCGGGAGCTGGAGCGCTCTAAGAAGCTGGGGCTGCACGGCGTGATGATCGGCACGCACGTGAACGACTGGAACCTCGACGAGCCGCGCCTCTTTCCGTTTTTCGAGGCGGCCCAAGAGCTGGGCATGGCCGTGTTCGTCCACCCCTGGGACATGATGGGGCAGGCGCAGATGCCCAAATACTGGCTGCCCTGGCTGGTGGGAATGCCCGCCGAGACCGCCCGCGCGGTGGCCTCGCTGATCTTCGGCGGCGTGTTCGAGCAGTTGCCCGACCTGCGGGTGGCCTTCGCCCACGGCGGCGGCTCGTTTCCGGCCACGGTGGGGCGCATCGAGCACGGCTTCCGGGTGCGGCCCGACCTCTGCGCCGTCGACAACCCCGTGAACCCGCGTACCTACCTAGGGCAGTTTTACCTCGATTCGCTGGTGCACGACCCGGAGGTGCTGCGCTACCTCATCAAGCTCGTCGGGGCCGACCGCGTGGCGCTGGGCAGTGACTACCCCTTTCCGCTCGGCGAGCACGAGCCGGGCGCGCTGATCCGAGCGCTCGGCTGCGACACCGCCACCGAGGCGCGGCTGCTGGGCGGCTCGGCCCTCTCATGGCTCGACCTGTCGGCCGAGCACTTCCTCCGCCCATCCGCCGGGGCCTGACGCCGTCCCTACCTCCGTCCCCGTGTTTCGACTCGCTCTGCTCTTTTTCCTGGTTGCCTGCCTCGGCGGCTGCCGCCACACCGGCACGGCCGACGGTCCGGACACCACCGCCGAGACGACGGACACCACACGGGGCAACCGCTCTCCGGAGCAGGTCGAAGTGCGCTACGCCACCGGCTTTCACGTGACCTACCACGGCACGCACAAGGTGCTGCACCTCCACCCCGACGGGGGCGACACCGCCCGCTACGCCCTGCTGCCGAAGGGCGCACCGGAGCCGACCGACCTTTCGGCCTTCCCGGCAGCGCGACGCCTCCAAGTGCCCGTGGAGCGGCTGGTGGCCCTTTCGAGCACGCACGCGGCCCTCACCGACGCCCTGGGAGCCAACGAGGTGCTGGTTGGGCTGGTCCGCCCGCAGGACGTTTCG
>JBARYS010000134.1:0-3042 GCA_049648155.1 Catalinimonas sp.
GTGTAGACCACGAACGCCACCAGGTCGCCGATGGTCAGTGCGCCCTCGGCCACCAGCCCCAGCCCCCACCAGAGCACCAGCACGATGCCGCCGAAGATGGCGAAAATCACGAACGAGGCGAACAGCCCCCGGAAGCGGGCCGCGTGCAGGGCGTTGCGCACCACCCGTTGCAGCGCGCCGCCGTAGCGGGCAATCTCCCACCGCTCGTTCGTGAACGACTTAACCACCTGCACGGCCTGCAGCGTCTCTTCAGCTACCGTGTTGGCGGCGGCCAGGTCGTCTTGCACGCGCTTGGAGAGGCGGCGGATGTAGCGACCGAACCCGATGGCCCCCACCACCAGCACCGGGAAGGTGGCCAGCATCACGCCCGTGAGCGAAGGCGATTTAAAGGCGATGATGGCGATGCCCACGATCAGGATCGAGACCTGACGGAACAGCTCGGCCAGCGTGGTCGAGAGCGTGCTCTGTAGCTGCGTGACGTCGTTGGTGAGGCGGCTGTTGAGCTCGCCCACCCGGTGCTGCTCGAAGAAGGGCATCCCGAGCGACATCATGCGGGTGTAGAGTTGCAGGCGAACGTCGCGCAGCGCCCGCTCGGTGACCTGCGCGAAGAGCTGAATACGCCCGTACGAGAACACACCCTGCACCAGCAGGATCACCAGCAGCAGCAGCGCCACCCGGTCGCGGTCGCCGAGCCGGGAGGTGGGGTCGGTGAGCACGGCGGCGTCGACCAGCTTGCCCGTCACGAACGGAAACACCATGGCCGTAAGGCTGGAGAAGACCAGCAGCACCATGCCCGCGGCGAACCGCAGCCGGTAGGGGCGCAGGAAGCCGAAGATCTGCCGGAGGTGGCCCAGGCTCTCGCGGTTGATGCGTACCTTCTTGTCTTCGTCGGAGAGATCGGCTTGTCTTTTAGCCATGTGGTTAGGGGAGGTCCGGTGGGTAGAACTCCGGGAAGCCACGCGAGGTTTACGAAGCACCCCATCACCTAGCCGCTTATGTACCATTTCCGCCGTCTCGTCGTAGGGCTGGACTTTTCCGGAGCCGACCGGCCGCTGCTGGCCCACGCCACTTTTATCGCCCGGACCGTGGGGGCGCAGGAGATCCGCCTCGTTCACATCCAGGAGGGCGACGAGCTGCCGTCCGAGACCCGCGCCCGCTTTCCCGAACTGCCCGCCCGCTTCGACGCCCCGGCCCTCCACGACGCCTTCGCGGGCTACATCGAGGGGGTTGCTGTGCCCGGGGCGAAGGTCACGCACGAGGTGCTGGTCGGCGAGCCGGTCGAGACGTTCCTGCGCTACGTGAAGACCCACGACGTCGACCTGCTGATGTTGGGCCGCAAACCCACCGAAGCGGACCGCCCGAGCGTGGTGTGCCGGCGGTTGATCTGGAAGGTGCGCTGCTCGCTGCTGTTTGCCCCTGCCGCCGCCGCCCCCCGCGTGGAGCGGCTGCTGATTCCGTTCGACGTGGAGGATTACTCGCAGATGGCGCTGAAGGGGGCGTTCGAGCTGGCTGAGCAAGCGAGCGTGCGGGTGGTCTGTCAGATTCTTTACCACGTGCCGATGGGCTGGACGAAGAGCGGCAAAAGCTACGAGGAGTTTGCCGCCGTGATGCGCGACCAAGCCGAGCAGAAGTTCGAGGCGTTCGTGCGCGAGCGGTTCGGCACCCACCCCGACTTCATCGAGACGCGTTACACACTAGACGACGACCGCCACCCCTCGGCCGACATCTACCGGCTTGCCCACACCGAAAACGTCGACCTGGTGATCGTCGGCTCGCGGGGTCGCGGCACGGGGGCGGCCCTGTTGCTGAAAGACATCGCCGAGCGCCTCTTCGCCTGCAACGACCAGGTGCCGCTGCTGATCGTCAAGCGCAAAACGGACGGCATGAACGTGTTTCAGGCGCTGCTGAATTTGTAGATGCGACGCTACGCCATCTTCCGGCGTTTCGCCAAGTAGGGCAGCAGAATCTGGTCCAAGTCCTTGCGGATGTCGGCCTCGATGAAGTCGATTTTGTACTGCCCCGCGCGCAGCTTGAGCTCCCGCCGGAAGGTCTCCATCTGCTCTTGGTAGTGCTTGCGAATCTGCGAGGGGCGGGCCTTGACGCGCTCGCCGGTCTCCAGGTCGATGAACTCGTAGGGGCGGTCTTCGAAGGCAAAGTCCAGCTCGGTGGCGGCGTCGACCACGTGAAAGAGCAGCACCTCATGGCGGTTGTGCTTCAGGTGTTGCAGGGCGGCGAACAGGTCGGCGGCACGCGTGGGGTCTTCGAACATGTCGCTGAACACGATCACCAGCGAGCGGCGGTTGATCTTGTCGGCAATTTGGTGCAGCACCGTCGCCACCGACGTTTTCCGCTCGGGTGCGGCAGCGGGCAGGAGCCGCTCCAACATCAGAAAGAGCTTATGCACGTGGCTGGACGTCGAGCCGATGGGTGTCTGCTCCTCCAGCTCCTCGGCGAAGGTGGTGATGCCCACCGCGTCGCGTTGGCGCTGCAATATGTAGGTCAGGGCAGCGGCAGCCAGGATGCTGAAGGTGATCTTCCCCTGGTTCTCGGCCGGGTAGTACATCGACGACGACGTGTCGATCATGATCTGGCAGCGTAGGTTGGTCTCTTCCTCGTAGCGCTTAGTGTAGAGACGGTCCGTGCGGCCGTACACCTTCCAGTCGATGTGGCGGGTGCTCTCGCCGGCGTTGTAGATCTTATGCTCGGCAAACTCGACCGAGAAGCCGTGGTAGGGCGACTGGTGGAGGCCCGTGATGAAGCCTTCCACCATCTGGCGCGCCAGAAACTCGATGTTGCCGAACTGCTTTACCTGCTTCAGGTCAATCTTCATGCTGCTGGTGTTTTTTTACGAATCCCTCGTAGCCTAGGGCGCGGAGGGCAGGAACGGTGCGGGCGGCGCTCTGCGGGTCGGGGTAAGCTCCCACCAGCACGCGGTAGACCGGCGTGGCCCGCACCTCGTCGACCTGAATGTAGACCTCCCGCACCCCGCGCGCCGTCAGGGCCTCGGCGTCGGCGTGGGCGTTGAGTAGGTCGTTGTAGGAG
>JBARYS010000135.1:0-4239 GCA_049648155.1 Catalinimonas sp.
GGGTGGGCACGGCCTCACGGTTGCGCTTGCGCTGGGCGTGCGCGGGGGCGAAGGCGAGGAGGAGGGAGAGCGCGAGGAGAGCAGTAAAGCGGGACATATTGAATCAGACTGGCTTGAATAAGAACGGTAAATGTAAGAACTGACTGTGGGCGACGCTTTTTTCTGAATTTTCTTCGGCGTTATGGCGGCGGATGCAAGATATTATTGGTGTTGCGCTTGATAGTAAAGCTATTATTTACTAGTATTGCCACTATCGAGCCTGCTGTACTATTCTTTTATCATCATACCCCCCGAAAAATGGACCTCGCCGTAGATACACTCAACGAAAGCTTGCATAAGTTTAATTTTTACCGCGCTGACGTGCTGACGGACGCACCGAGTCGTCAACTCCGCCGCCACCGTCTGGAACGGGCACAAGCGCTGGGCAACCTGTACCGACACAAGGTCACCCTCACTTTCCGTGACGAGATGAACCACGCGCAGCGGGTTTACACTACCGTTTGGGCCGTGTGCGAAGAACACGTCGCTTTGAAGGGAAATCGCCTGATCCCGATCCGTTCCATCGAATCGGTGCTTTACTAGACTTGTTTACTTTCGCTCGTTTACGACCCACCGAACGAGTCTGTAGCATTGTTGAATAATCTGTAAATACCTGAAGTCAAAACTCCGTAAAGGCTCGATGGCGACGCGTTCGTAGCCTTCGCTGCACGGCTCTGAGGGAGTGCAGATAGAAGCCGGCTCTGAAGAACACTCGTGAGAACGTCATCGCGGCCGGGACACTCCGTTCGCTCCGCTCGTGATGCCCCCTTGTAAGAACTACGACTTGCCGTAATTAAAAACCCTCCAAAGGCCCCATGCTTTTGGAGGGTTCTGCTTTTCAGCGGCGCGGCGTAGCGAGTCCTGAATCAGTTGCTTACCCCTCCAGCCAGTTCTTCAGCATTTCACGGCCGCCCTCGGTCAATACCGACTCGGGGTGAAACTGCACGCCGCGCACGTCGTACTGCCGGTGGCGCACGGCCATGACCTGCTGCGTGGCGTCGGTGGCGGTCACTTCGAGCGCGTCGGGCACGTGGTCTTTATCCACTACCCACGAGTGGTAGCGGCCCGCCGCGAACGTCGTGGGCAGCCCCCGGAACAGCGGCTCGTCGGGTTGCAGCACCGTGGTGGGCAGGGCGACGCCGTGCAGCACCTGGTCGAGGTTCAGCAGCCGCCCACCGAACGCCTCGCCGATGGCTTGGTGTCCCAAACAGACCCCCAAGATCGACTTGGTGGGAGCGTAGCGCTCGATCAGCGGCAGCAGCCGCCCCGCCTCGATGGGAATGCCCGGCCCGGGCGAAAGCAAAATCTTGTCGAACGTCTCCACTTGGTCGAGCGGCAACTTGTCGTTGCGGTGCACGGCCATCGCGGCACCGTAACCCAGTTCGCGAATCAGGTGAACCAGGTTGAACGTGAAGGAGTCGTAATTATCGAAAACGAGAATGCGCATCCGTGCGGTGGTTAAGGCGTGCTAAATTTTTTCGGCGGCGTGCAGCGCGGCCCGTAGTCCGTCCAGCTTGTTGTGCACCTCCTGCAGCTCGTTGTCTAGGTTCGACTTGGCCACCACGCCTGCCCCGGCCTGGTAGTGCAGTGTGCCGTCCTTGCTCATAAACGAGCGGATCATGATGGCCTGGTTAAACGACCCGTCGAAGCCCAGGTAGCCCAAGCTGCCCCCGTAGAAGCCGCGCGCGCCGCGCTCGTACTTGTCGATCAGTTGCAAGGCGCGGTGTTTGGGTGCGCCCGAGAGCGTGCCCGCCGGGAACGTGTCGGCCACCAGCCGCAGCGTCGAGGTGCCCTCGGGTAGCCGGGCGGTCACCTTCGACACCAAGTGGATCACGTGCGAGTAGTACTGAATCTCCTTGAACGTCTCGACGCGCACGTCCAACCCGTTGCGGCTCAGGTCGTTGCGTGCCAGGTCGACCAGCATTACGTGTTCAGCGTTCTCCTTCGGGTCGTCATGCAGTTGCTGAGCCAGCGTAGCGTCGGCGGCGTCGTCGCCCGTACGGCGGAACGTCCCCGCGATGGGGTGAATGGTCGCCGTGCTGTCTTGCACGGTGATCTGCGCTTCGGGCGAGGAGCCGAACAGCCGGAAGCTGCCGTAGTCGTAATAAAACAGGTAGGGCGAGGGGTTGACTGACCGCAGCGCCCGGTAGACGTTGAACTCGTCGCCGCGAAAGGGCGTGGCGAAGCGCCGCGAGAGCACGATCTGGAACACGTCGCCCCGGAAGCAGTGCTGCTGCCCCTGGCGCAGCACCGTCAGGAAGTCCGCGTCGTTGAAGTTCGACGTCTCCGCCCCGGTTGCGGCAAACTCGTAGGCCGGCACGTTCTTACTGCGCAGCAGCGTGAGCAGGTGGTTCAGCCCCTCGTCGTCGAAAGGCGCGTCGTTGCAGGCGTGCTCAACGACGTACATCTCGTTGCGAAAGTGGTCGATGGCAATCATGAAGCGGAACAACTGGTAGCGGAACAGCGGAATCTCCCGCGCCGGCTCCAGCTCCGCCCCGAGCTTGATGTCTTCGAAGTACCTCACCACGTCGTAGGCGAAGTAGCCGAACAGCCCCATCGGCAGCGGTACGGACGGCGGCGGCTCTTCCGTCTCCTCGGGCACCACCGCGTAGCCCCCTACAAACTTCCGCAGTGCCTCTAATACCTGCTGCCGTTGGCGCACGTTCCAGCGCACCGTGCGCCCGTCGGGCCACTCCTCCCTGATCCCACTCTTGGTCATCTCGATGGTCGCCATCGGCTGACAACAGAGGTAGGAGAAGGCGTTGGCGCGGCCGCGATAGTCGGAGCTTTCCAGTAGGAGGGTGTTGACGTATCGGTCGCGTAGCTTCAGAAACAGGCTGACCGGGGTCACGGTGTCGGCCAGCAGACGGCGGTAGCGGGTACGAACGCGGACTTTCGGAGCGGGCATGGGGTGGAGGTGAGTTGAAACAAAAAAGGTTCACCACAAACGGGCGAACCTGGCATTAAATCGCGGCAAGGGTCGATCCGTCAGCGGCACGCACGGCGGCCCCACCACCAGCAAGCGGCGGAAGTAGCGGAAAGAGCGTGACGGGTCGAACGGTTTTTCATCTTGAGGCGTGAAAATATAGCGTCGTGCCGAAAAGGCCAAACCGCACCCATGCGCCTCTGCCCCGACAGAACACCTGCCCAGCCCTTCGGAGTAGCTTTTCGCACCTTTTGAGTACGCTCTTCGGTAGCCCAACGACGACATCACTCTCTAGAAAGTTGTTTCTCAAGACGTTAACTTTCGCGAGTGTGAGTATTTATAATTATAGTCTATATGTTGTTAATGTAATAAATCGTCCTTATCTTTGCTTTGTCATTGAAAACGAGAGATCGCCGGATAATACTTACCTCGTACCGTCACCATGAAATACGCCTTCATCACCTTCGTGCTCCTGATTTTTACCGCCACCGCTTACGCGCAGCCTTTCGCCGGGCGCAGCAGCCTGCGGCAGTTCAGCGGCGGCGCGCACGTGGGCGGCATGGTGGGGGGGCAGTCGGGATCGGCGGGGTGGACGGCCGGCGGCTTCGCTTCCTACCGGTTGCGTCCGGCTTGGTCGGTGCTCGGCGAGATCAGCTACGTGCGCTACTACCACGACCTGCTGCCCGAGGTGAAGCAAGACCTGTTTCAGTACCGCGAGCGGGTGCGCGTCCCGGTGATGCTGGAGACCCACGTGCGGCGGCTCTTCTTTTTCCAGGGGGGCGCATTTGCCGACTACCAACTGCGCGACTATCAGCAAACGGACGTGAGCGTGCCCTTCGCCCCGGGTAGCCCGGCCACGAACGTCCGGCGCGGGGGGGGCGTAGACGCGGGCGTGGTGGCAGGGGTGGGCATCATCAGCGAGGCCATGCGGCTCAACCTGCGCTACGTGCGTACCCTCACCGACGATCAGCCCGGCTACGTGCAGCTACACGTCGGCGTGGCGCTTTGGTAGAAGAGAGGGCAGAAGAGAGGGCAGAAGAGAGGGCAATGGTGGGGGATTGCTCTGCTTGGCTTACGGACATTGACCCCGGGTTGCGTCACGTCAGGCTTCCGGCACAACTGTTCCGTCGAACACCCGCACGGCGGGACCGACCAGAAAGACCTCACGAAAAGCGTCGGGGCCGTCGGCAACGTAGCTGACGCGCAGCGCGCCGCCGGGTGTTCGCACCACCACGGGCGAGGGCACACCCGACGCCAGCGCCGCCGCCGTCACG
>JBARYS010000136.1:0-3850 GCA_049648155.1 Catalinimonas sp.
CCGGCGACGCACCCGCTCGAATGTCCGGCCGACGCGCTCGAAGGCGCGGGCCGTCGCCAGGGTCGGCGCGTCCAGCCCTCCGCGCAGCGTGCGCACCTCGGTGCTTTCGGCGAGCAAAATCAGCTCCCGCAGGTCGTTGGCAAGGTCGGGGCTGACGTGGGCCTCCTCGAAGCTGTCGAACGCAAAGAGGGTGTTTAGGTGAGCGCGGAGGTCGAAGGTGCGCTCCTCGCGGCGCTCGGTGAAGCGGTAGTGCGCCCGGAGGCGCGCCGGTGCTCCCTCGGCCAGGTTGCAGGTGTGGGCGTCGGGGTAGCAGAGGGGCAGCACCACCGCCCGCGTGCGGGGGCGGGCCACCGGCGGTGCGTCGCAGACCAGGGCGGCGAAGTTCTCCAGCTCGTCGGCCATCAGCCAGAGCATCGGCACGTCGGCGGGCGGCATCGGTCGGGAGGCGTCGGCGTACGCGTATCGCTCCTGAAAGGGACCCGCCCAGACCCGCCGCACGCGCCGTTCGTCGAGCCCATCGTCCGCGTCGAACAACGAGGGGGCAGCCTTCGTGGTGCGCCGCCGGACCCGTACGGCCAGCCCCTCTTCGGTGCGGTCGAGCAGGGCCACACGCGGGGGCACCCACACCGTTTTGAACAGCTCCGCCGGCGGCACGGTGTGCGCGGGGCGGGCGGGCGGCAGAGCGGCAGAAGCAGACGGGCGGAGCGGCGACATGCGGCAGGGGTAACGCGTCCCGCCGCCGGGACGTTCGGACGCGGCTACTCGCCGGCGGGTGGGTCGAACGCCACGTCTTCGTAAACATCGGCGAGGGCAAACGTGCACAGGTCGGGCAGCGCAATCGTGCCTTCTTCGGGACCGTAGAGGCGGAAGGTCCTCACGGCAGCTTCGGCTTTCTCCGGGTGGTTGCTCGGCTAGATGCCGCCTTGTAATGGGCCAGGGCCTCACTGACGTAGCGGTCACGCGATACGCCGCACGCTTCGGCCGGCCGTTCCGCACGTCGAAGAACACCCTCGCTCAGGTGCAAAAGGAGTGATCTTAGCATGGGAAAGAGTGGATTGAAACAATGAAGGAGCCAAGCAGCAGGGTGATGCCCGCCGCCGCCACGCGGAAGATAAGAAAGAAGGTCAGGGCGTACCTTGCAAGACTGTCCCCGCAGACCACCCGGCGGCCCGGCTCGGAGGTCTGTTAACCCTTCCCGCCCATGACCACCCTCGACCTTGACACGCTCAACGACCCGCAGCGCGAAGCCGTCCTCCACACCGAAGGCCCCCTGATGGTGATCGCCGGAGCCGGCTCGGGCAAGACGCGCGTGTTGATCTACCGCATCGCTAAGCTAATGGAGCAGGGCGTCGACCCGTTCCGCATCATGGCGCTGACCTTCACCAACAAGGCCGCCGGCGAGATGCGCAGCCGCATCGAGCGGATGATCGGCACCGACGCACGCAACCTCTGGATGGGCACGTTCCACTCGGTGTTTTCGCGCATCCTGCGCTTCGAGGCCGACCGCCTCAACTACCCAAGCAACTTCACGATCTACGACGTCGACGACTCGAAGTCGCTGCTGAAGGCAATCATCAAAGAGTCGGGGCTGGACGACAAAGTCTACAAGCCGAACATCGTCTTCAACCGCATCTCGATGGCTAAGAACCGGCTGGTCTCCTATCAGGTGTACGAGCAGGACCCGTTCTACAAGGCCGACGACGAGGTGGCCGGGCGGCCCGAGCTGGGGCGGCTCTACCGCAAGTACCAGCAGCGCATGTTCAAGGCGGGGGCCATGGACTTCGACGATCTGCTGTTCAACACCAACGTGCTGTTCCGCGACCATCCCGAGGCGCTGCACAAGTACCAGCACCGCTTCCACTACGTGCTGGTCGACGAGTTTCAGGACACCAACGTCTCGCAGTACCTCATCACCAAGAAGCTGGCGGCCGTGCACCGCAACCTCTGCGTGGTGGGCGACGACGCGCAGAGCATCTACGCCTTTCGCGGGGCCGACATCCAGAACATCCTCAACTTCGAGAAGGACTACCCCGAGCTGAGGACCGTCCGCCTGGAGCAGAACTACCGCTCCACGAAGTCGATCGTGGGCATCGCCAACTCGCTGATCGCCCACAACAACCGGCAGCTCCGCAAGGAGGTCTGGACGGCCAACGAATCCGGCGAGCAGATCGAGCTCATCAAGGCCGGCAGCGACCAGGAGGAGGCCCGCCTGGTGGCCAACTCGATCTTCGAAGACAAGATGAACCTCAGCCTGGCCTACCAGGACTTCGCCGTGCTCTACCGCACCAACGCGCAGTCGCGCTCTATCGAGGAGGCCATGCGCAAGCAGAACATCAAGTACCGCGTGGTGGGCGGCCTCTCGTTCTACCAGCGGCGCGAGATCAAGGACCTGCTGGCCTACCTGCGCTTTGTGGTCAACCCCAACGACGAGGAGGCCCTCAAGCGCATCATCAACCTGCCCAAACGGGGCGTGGGGGCGGCCTCGGTGGCGAAGCTGATCGTGGTGGCCAACGACAACGAGGTGGGACTCTGGGACGTGGTGAGCCGCGTGCGGGGCGTGCTGAGCGGCCGCGTGGCGGCGTCGGTCGAGCGCTTCGCCACCCTGATCGAGAGCTTCCGCGTGGCCGCCGAGGCCAAGAACGCCTACGAGGTTGCCGCCCAGGTGGCGCGCGAGACGGGCCTGCTCAAGGAACTCTACGAGGACAAGACGCCGGAGGGCATCTCGCGCTACGAGAACGTCCAGGAGCTGCTCAACGCCGTGAAGGGCTTCGTCGACGACGCCGAGAACGAGGAGAAGGGCCTCGGCACGTTCTTGCAGACGGTCTCGCTGCTGACCAGTTGGGAGGACGACAAGAACCAGGACCCCGACCGCGTGACGCTGATGACGATCCACTCGGCGAAGGGCCTGGAGTTCCGCAACGTATTTGTGGTCGGCATGGAGGAGGACCTGTTCCCCTCGCAGATGATGCTCAACAGCCGCGACGACCTGGAAGAGGAGCGCCGCCTGTTCTACGTGGCCATGACGCGCGCCGAGAAGAAGCTGACGCTCTCGTACGCGCTGAGCCGCTACCGCTTCGGCAACATCCTGAGCCGCGAGCCGAGCCGCTTCCTGAAGGAGTTGGACGGCGAGTTTATGAAGGTGACGCGCCGCTTCGACGTGGCGCAGGACACGCCCCGCCCGGTGCGCTTCAGCCGCCAGTTCAAACGCAACGCCGCCATGCCCGCCCGCAGTGCCCAAGGGCCCACGCACCGCCTCTCGGACAACTTCAAGCCGTCGGACCCGCGCCACCTGAAGGAGGGCCAGCGCGTGGAGCACCCCAAGTTCGGCTTCGGCACCGTTCGCCACCTCGACACGCAAGGCCCGGACCACAAGGCGCGTATCAACTTCGAGGGCCACGGCGAGAAGACACTGCTGCTGAGCTTCGCGAAGCTGATGATTCTAGAGGGGTAGGTGATGGAAGGCCCCGAACGATATCAAAACCGCTACCGCGTGCCGTCCGCCCGCCGGCGCAACTGGGACTACGGGGCCGAGGCGGCGTACTTCATCACGATCTGCTGCCACGGGCGGCGGCACTTTTTCGGACGCATCGACGGGGGCGTGATGCATCTGAACGAGGTGGGACAGATTGCCCACGACTGCTGGGCGGCGCTGCCGGACCATTTCGCGCACCTGACGCTGGATGCCTTCGTGGTGATGCCGAATCACGTGCACGGCATTTTGATCATTGATCGGCAGGGGGAGGCTGACGCACCTGATCCTGATTCCCCCGGGGCTGGCGCACCCGTACAGACAGGGCATGCCCTGTCTCTATCCCCAACCCCCTGGGCATTCCCATCCGCCCCCTGGGCA
>JBARYS010000137.1:0-5220 GCA_049648155.1 Catalinimonas sp.
GCTCTACGCCGCAGTCGCCGACCTGATCACCCTGCCCGACCGACGTCCACCCCGCCGCCGCGAGGGACGCGCCGCCCGTCCGCGCTTTGAGGATACGCCGCGCCGTCCGCACGACTCGACCCGCCTCGGCCGCCGTTACCCCCGCCGTCCGTCGCTGGAAGCGTTCGATCTCAATGCGGCCGACACCGCACTGCTGAAACGCGTGCGCGGCATCGGCGCGAAGCGGGCAGCCGTGCTGGTCGACTACCGCGAGAAGCTGGGGGGCTACGTGTCGTACGCACAAATGGCCGACGTCTGGATTCTCGATGACTCCTCGCGGGCCGAACTACTGCGCTACGCCCGCATCGACACGGCGTTCCGGCCCCGGCCGCTGCGCATCAACGAGGTGACGGCCGAAGAGCTGGGTGCGCATCCGTACGTGAACCGGGGGCTGGCACGGGTGATCGTCCGCTACCGCGAGCAACACGGTCCCTACCGCACCGCCGACGATCTGCGGAACATCCGCATCCTGGAGCCGGAGCGGCTGGAAAAGCTGCGCCCTTACCTCGCGTTCGAATAAGGTGGCTACCTGCGCTTCTTAAACATCTTTAACATCCGGTCGGTGACCAGGTAGCCACCCACCACGTTGATCGTGGCCAGCAACAGCGCCGCCATGCCGAGGTACTTAGCCAGGGAGCCCTCGGCGGGGCCGCAGCAGATCATCGCCCCCACGATGGTGATACCCGAGATGGCATTCGAGCCCGACATGAGCGGCGTATGCAGGGTCGGAGGCACCTTCGAGATCAGTTCGAACCCCACGAAGCCGGCCAGTACCAGCACGTAGAGCAAGACGAGGAGTGTTTCGGTATTCATGATGTGAGTCAAGGGTAGAAAAAGAGCAGAGCAGCAGCGAGGGGTAAATTGTGGAATGCTACAACCGCCCGGCGGCCCGCTACAACTGATCCGTCTCTACTAGGTCGTGTTGCCATATGGCTTGCTGATGCTTTCGGTGCTTTTTGCGCGCAGTCATGAAATCATTTCATGTGTCAACACGACCTAATGCGTTTGCTGATGCTATGATCAACAAATGAGTACACATTTCCAAAGATAAAGCAACAATGCCAGGCCTGCCTTTAACCAACCAAAGGGCAAGAGCATCTGTCGGTTGCCGGCCGCACTGTTTCCCGGTAGGTGAGTCAGGTGCGCCGGCCGATTGAGTCACTATTTCACTAGCTAAAAAAACCAGATTCAGTCAGCAGGCAAAGTGCGCTCTGAAACCGGACTGCGCCTGCATTGCCTCTCGCGTATCGCCGCCGCCTTCTTCACCCTAGATTTGCATTTTATAATGGGGCGTATACCGCATCAGGCTAAGAAGTTGCTATTTTCTCGCAGGGTTTTGCAAAGTATTTATCCGCACAAGACCGCAGGTACCGTCTTTTCCGTCTCGAAGTCTTACGAGACGACTACTGCCGATGTTAAGTCGTCGATCTTAAGAG
Organism: Catalinimonas sp.; assembly: GCA_049648155.1. Classification (GTDB taxonomy): domain Bacteria; phylum Bacteroidota; class Bacteroidia; order Cytophagales; family Flexibacteraceae; genus JBARYS01. The sequence goes on from JBARYS010000137.1 coordinate 1,476, forward strand.
GTGTACAAACGAAAAGCAACGTGGTGTTCCTGAAAAAGAAAACTTTTCCGAAATAGAAGTGCGTTTTCACCCCGCACCGGCGGCTATTTTTGCAAATGGTTGCCAGGTGCGCCGCCTCCTCTCCCCTGTCATCAGAATGAAAAAATTAGCTTTCTTGCCGCTCTTCGCCGCGTTGCTTTTACAGGTGGCTTGCGGTCCGGACCCCGAGCCCGACAGAAATGAGCGCATCGCCCAAAGCGACCGCGAGATTCGCGACTACTTGGCCGACAACAGCATCGCCGCGCAGCCGGAGCCCAACGAGGACCCACCGCTGGTCTACTATCGTCTGCTCGAAGAGCGCCCGCAGGCCCGCCTCGCCGTCACCGGTAGTATCGTCACCATCGATTACACCGGGCGACTGTTCGACGGTACGTTTCTCGACAGCTCGGCGGCGGGCGAGCCGCTTACGTTCGTGCAGGGTTATGTGAACGTGTTGCAGGGCGTGGACCGGGGCGTGGGGCTGATGCGCGAGGGCGAGCGTGCCGATCTGTTCATCAACGCTATGGCGGCCTACGGTGCTAACTCCAACGCCCAAATTCCGGCCTACTCGCCGGTGCGGTTCGACGTGACGTTGCTGAAGGTGCAGAGTGAGCTCGAAGCGATTGAAGCGGCCATTGTGGCCGATACCAATGCCGCCGCCGCCGTGCGCCTCTCCTCCGGTATCTCTTACATTCCCATCGACACGGGCAGTGGGGCGCGGGCCGTCGACGGGCAGAGCGTCGAAGTAGCCTATAAAGGCAGTCGGTTGATCAACGGTTGCGAGTTCGATCAGAGCAGCCGCTTCGTATTCACGGTGGGCGCAGAGAACATCATCGAAGGGTTCAGCGCGGCCGTGCGGGAACTGCGGCCCGGCGGGCGGGCGCGGTTCTACATTCCGTCCGATGCGGCCTACAGAGACCGGGGAACCGGGACCGGCAACGGCTGTCGTCCGCGGCCGGGCGACCCGCTTATCTTCGACATCACCCTCAAGGCTATCTTGTAGCCACTACCCTTGGGCTGTGGGCAGGTCGGTCTCCAACTTCTGCAAGCTCTCCTCCAGGTCTCGCACCGAGCGGTCGATGTCGCGCTTGAGGCGGTCGTAGTCTTCGATCTTCGTACGTCGGATCTCCGTCAGGCGGTCGTCTAGTCGGCGGCGCTCCGCTTCTAGGTCGGCCAGGGCCGCTTGCAGGTCTTCGTTGCCCGTGGCGTTTTCGCTCCGCCCGGCGTCTTTCAACTGCTGCATCTTGTCGTCGATGGCCTCCAGGCGCTCTTCCACCTGCCGGATGGCCTGCTCCTGCTCGTCTTCCAGAAATTCAGTCTGCGTCTCGACGGCTTCCAGGGCGGCATCGCGCGCCTCTTCAGCCTCTTCGAGGGCCGACGCGCGGGCTTTCTGAACGTCGTCGCGCGTGGTGGTGCCGTCGCAGGCGGCAAGAAGGAAGGCAAACAATAAGAGGGGAAAGAGCGAGCGCATGGGCAGGTAAAATTTTTTGTAAGTACGCAGTCCGACAGAAGGAGTTGATCCGGGCCCGGTGTGGTGCCGGCTGCTGTCCCGAGCGTTTACTCCGGACCCTTCGCGGCTATATTTGCGTAGACCGGGGAGCGTCGCGCCGCCACCCTATATCCTTGCCGTACAAACGCCTTCATATGTACACCCGCCCGCTGCTCTGGTTGCTTTTGCTCTCTTGGCCCCTCGCCTCCGCCCGGGGGCAGACCCGCGACGACGAGACGAAATACCTCTATGGAAAAGAGCTGCTGCGCAAAGAGCAGTTTGCCGAGGCGGTCCGGACGTTCGAGCCGCTGGCCGTTGCCGATGCCAACAACCGCCTGGCGGCCTACGCGCACTACTTCCTCGGGCTGGCGCAGTACCGCACCGGGCGGCACGACGACGCCAACCGGACGCTCACCCGCTTGGCGGAATCTTTTCCGCGTTGGTCGGAGATCACAGAGGCTTACTACCTACTGGGCTTGACCAGCCTGGCGCGCGACCAGCCGGAGCTGGGCTTCCAATACCTGGGACGCGTGCGGAGCAGTAGCCTGCGAGCCCTCGCCGACCGGGCAAAACGGAGCTACCTGGCTCAGGCCGACGACCTGGCGACGCTCGAAGCCCTTCATAAGGCGAACGCAGACGACCAGGCCGTGACCAGGGCCTACGCCCGCCGCCTGTCGGAAGCCCCGCCGACCGCCGCCAACCGCAAGGCGCTCGCCGACCTGCTGGCGAGACTGCCCGCCGCCGAACGCGACCAACTGGGTGGTTCGGCCCGCCGCAAGGACCGGTACCGGGTGGCCGTGCTGCTGCCCTTCGAGCACCTGAAGCTGGACCCCACCAACGCCCGCCGCGATAACCAGTTCGTGATCGACCTGTACGAGGGGATTCACCTGGCCGCCGAAGCGCTGCGCAACGAAGCGGGCGAGCCGCTGCTGGACCTTTACGTGTACGACACCGAGCGCTCGGCCGCCCGCGCCCGTCGGCTCGCCGACCTGCCCGAACTGCGAAGCATGGACCTGTTGGTGGGGCCGATCTACTCGGAGCCTTCGCTGGAGCTGGCGAAGTTGGCCCGCGAGCGCCGGGTGCCGATGGTCAACCCACTGGCGACGAATCCGGCCATCGTGGCCGACAATCCGTTTGCGCTTCTGGCCGAGACCACACCCGCCGGACAGGGGCAGGCGGCCGCTCGTTTTGCCTCCGGGAAGTTTTCCCCCAACACCGCCATCATCTTCAGCGGACCCACCGCACGCGACTCCGCCATGGCGGCCGCCTACACGGCTGCCTTCACGGCGGCGGGCGGCCGGGTGCTGGACCGCGAGGAGGTGGGACGCGTGGGGGCCGGTGAGACCATCCGCGGCCTGCTGTCGAACTACCCCGCCAAGGAGGTGGGGCACCTGTTCTGCACTTCGTCCGACGCCGGGGTGGCCGCCGCCGTCGTGACCACCCTGGAACTGCTGGGTCGCCAGACGCCCGTGGTGGCTCCCGGCGACTGGCTGCTCGACGCCTCGATGGTCTCGTTCGAACAGTGGGAGCGGCGCGGCGTCTATTTCATGTTTCCCAACTACGTTGATGCCGACCGCGAAGCCGTGCGCGAGTTTCGGCGGACGTACCTGAACCGTGTAGACCTGGTGCCTTCGGTTTACGCCTACCAAGGCTACGACCTGATGCACTTCTTGGGCGAGATGCTGCGCGAGCACGGCCCGGCCTTTGCCGGAAAGCTGAAGAAGGTGGGCTTCCGGGCCGGGCGTACGCTGGGCGGCTACGACTACTCGGGGGGGCAGGACAACGGTTTCGTGCCGATGCTGATGATCGAAAAGGGGCAGCCACGCGTGGTGAACCTGCCGAGCGCGCCGGGCGACTTCGGAGGGAAAGAGTGATGAAGCCGTCGTACGCCCACCTTAGCTTGGTGCCTTGATGCCCACCGGCAGGTACCGCCACCTTTCAACGAGGACTCTGAATCAGATCATGACCCACAACACCAGCCACCAACTCTTCGAACGAGCACAGCGCAGCATTCCCGGCGGCGTCAACTCACCCGTGCGGGCCTTCCGAGCGGTGGGCGGCAAGCCCGTCTTCATCAGGTCGGCACGGGGGGCATTCGTCTACGACGAAGACGGCAACGAATACGTCGAGCTAATCAACTCCTGGGGGCCGATGGTGCTGGGCCACGCCCACCCGCTGGTCACCGAGGCCGTCGAGCGGGCCGTGCGCGACTCGCCCACGTTCGGCGCGCCCACCCGC
>JBARYS010000138.1:0-3519 GCA_049648155.1 Catalinimonas sp.
CTTCACCGCCCCGCTGCTGCGCGGCTTGCAGGGGGAGCTACTGAAGCCCACGCCGGTCCCCGCCGTGATTAAAGACCTGGTGGCAGTCGTACGGTGGCTCGACGCGCGGGCAAACCTGCTCTACGGCCTCGTCAACTGGGTGCTGATGGTCGACCTGCACGTGTTGCGGCGGCTGGAGCGGTGGCAGGCGCGCCACCTGGACGAGGTGCCGCGCTGGTTCGAGGCGCTGGCCGAACTCGACGCCCTGAACGCGCTGGCGGGCATCTACTTCGCTCACCCCGACTGGTGCCGCCCGGAGGTGGCCGACGGCACGATCACGTTCGAGGCCGAGGGGTTAGGGCACCCGCTGCTGCCGCCCGACCGCCGCGTGCGGAACGACTTCGCCTTCGAAGGGGCGGGGAAGATTTTGCTGGTGACCGGCGCGAACATGGCCGGGAAGAGCACCTTTCTCCGCACGGTGGGGGTGAACATGGTGCTGGCGCAGGCCGGCGCGCCCGTCTGCGCCCGGCGCTTCCGGATGTCGACCTTGCAGGTGTTCACCAGCATGCGCACGCAAGACTCGCTCGAAGAGAGTGTGTCGGGCTTCTACGCCGAGCTGCGGCGGCTGCGGCAGTTGCTCGACCTGCTGCGGCGCACCGACGAGCCGGTGTTCTACATGCTCGACGAGATACTGAAGGGCACCAACTCGCGCGACCGGCAGACGGGGGCGCTGGCCCTGATCAAACAACTGCACCGCGAGCGGGCTACGGGCATGATCTCAACGCACGACGTGGAGCTGGGGCAGCGCGCCGCCGACCTCGGCGTAGACCTGACGAACCTGAGCTTCAACAGTACCATCACCGGCGAGGAGATTCACTTCGACTACCGACTTACGCCCGGCCTCTGCCGCAGCTTCAACGCCACGAAGCTGATGGAGCAGATCGGTATCGCAGTCGAGGCGGCAGACGAATCTCTACCGGCCGGCAATAACCCAAATCCATGACCAACCCACTTCCTACCATCGGTGTGCTCGGCGGCGGCCAACTCGGGCGGATGCTGCTGCAAGCGGGCATCGACCTGAACCTGCGCTTCCACGTGCTCGACCCCGACGCCAAAGCGCCCTGCCGGGGCATCGCCCACAAGTTCACGCAGGGCAAACTTCAGGACTACTTTACGGTGTGCAACTTCGGGCTGAAGGCCGACCTGATCACCATCGAGATCGAGCACGTGGATGCCCTAGCCCTCGAATGGCTCGCCGAGCAGGGCAAGCAGGTCTTTCCGAGCCCGGCGGTGGTCAAGCTCGTGCAGGACAAGCGCGCCCAGAAGCAGTTCTACCGCGACCACGACATTCCCACGGCCGACTTCGTCCTGACCGAGAACCGCGCCGACGTGGCCGCCCGCGCCGACTTTCTGCCCGCCTTCCACAAACTGGGGAAGGCCGGGTACGACGGGCGCGGCGTGCAGCATCTGGCCACCGCCGACGACCTGACGGCCGCCTTCGATGCGCCGGGCGTACTCGAAAAGCGTGTCGAGATCGCCAAAGAGATCTCGGTGATCGCCGCCCGCCGTCCGAATGGCGAGGTGCGCCTCTACCCACCCGTCGAGATGGTCTTTCACCCCGAAGCCAACCTCGTGGAGTACCTGTTCGCCCCGGCCGACCTCGACGAGGCGGTCTGCGACGAGGTGAACCGCCAGGCCGAGCGCGTCGTCACCGCGATGGGGGTGGTGGGGCTGCTGGCGGTCGAGCTGTTCGTCGACCGGGCCGGCAAGGTGCTGGTCAACGAGGTTGCGCCGCGCCCGCACAACAGCGGGCACCACACCATCGAGGCCAACGTGACCTCGCAGTACGAGCAGCACCTGCGGGCCATCTTGGACCTGCCCCTCGGCAGTCCCGCCACCGTGCGCCACGCCGCCATGGTCAACCTGCTGGGTGCGCCCGGCCACACCGGCCCCGCCCACTACGAAGGGCTGGCCGACGTGCTGGCAATGCCCGGCGCGCACGTGCACCTCTACGGTAAGCAACAGACCAAGCCCTTCCGGAAGATGGGCCACGTGACGCTCGTGGGCGAAGACCCCGCCCGCCTGCGTGCCGACGCCCAGCAGGTGAAGGAAGTACTCCGCATCGTCACCAAAGAAGTAGCATGAACGACCAAACGCCCCGGGTGGGCATCATCATGGGCAGCACGTCCGACCTGCCGGTGATGTCGGCCGCCGCCGACCTGCTGGACCGCTTCGGGATCCCCTACGAGCTGACCATCGTCTCGGCGCACCGCACGCCCGACCGCATGGTCGATTACGCCCGTGCCGCCCGCAGCCGTGGGTTGCGCGTGATCGTGGCCGGGGCGGGCGGCGCGGCCCACCTGCCGGGTATGGTGGCGTCGTTGACCTCGCTGCCGGTGATCGGCGTGCCGGTGAAGTCGCGCAACTCCATCGACGGGTGGGACTCGGTGCTGTCGATCCTTCAGATGCCCTCGGGCGTGCCGGTGGCGACGGTGGCCCTCGACGGCGCGGCCAACGCGGGCATCCTCGCCGCGCAGATCATCGGTGCGCACGACGCGGACGTAGCGCAGCGGCTGGACGACTACAAGCAGGAGCTGCGCGAGAAAGTGGAGCGGGGGGCGGAGGAGGTGAGGCGGCAGCGGGCCGGGGAGGCGTAGCTGCGATTGCGCCTACACAGGTCCATAATTGAGAACGCCGACCTCGTGTGCTCGCCGAGGCCAGTCGGTGAGTACGCGGATCGGTCGTCTCATATGGTGGGGCGTTCGCCCCTGAGGCCGTTTGATGTTACAAATGTCGTACGCGGAGTGACCCCATTCCGGCGGACCGGCTTCCGGATCATACGTCGATGCTTTCTTTGAAAAATGCAACGGGTTGTCGGCCCGAGGCACGAAGCGTCGACCGGGAGGCTTCCGCGCGGCTATCACCCTGAACAAGAGGCCTTTCCAGTACGAGGCCCCCGGCACGTAGCGCCTCGTCGGACCGGCCGTCCAAAGGAGGAGAGCCGCGCCCGACGGACCCGACGGGACGACATTGGCCGCGAAGGCTCGTCAAAAAAGGCTTTCCCGATGGCCGAACGGGTCGTTACCTTGCGTGCACACCTGCTTTTTTACATGCCTGCTTTTCAAACGCTCGACCCCGCCGCCGCCACTACTTCCGAGGTCTACAGCCTCCTGATCGGGGCGGTGGTGCCGCGCCCCATCGCCTTCGCCAGCACCATCGACGCGGAGGGGCGCCCGAACCTAAGCCCTTACAGCTTCTTCAACGCGATGGGCTCCACGCCGCCCACGCTGGTGTTTTCGCCCGCCCGCCGGGGGCGCGACCACACTACTAAAGACACGCTCGACAACCTGCGTGCGCACGGCGAGGTGGTAATCAGCGTGGTGACCTACCCGATGGTGGAGCAGATGTCGCTGACCAGTGCCGAGTTTCCCAAGGGCGTCAGCGAGTTCGAGAAGGGCGGCTTCACGGCGGTGCCCTCCGAGCGCGTGCGCCCGCCCCGCGTGGGCGAGTCGCCGGTGTCGTTCGAATGCCGCGTCGACC
>JBARYS010000139.1:0-4120 GCA_049648155.1 Catalinimonas sp.
GGTCGGGCCGCCGCACCGCCGCCGAGTTGATCGACACCTTGTCGGCCCCGGCGTGCAGCAGCGCCGAGACGTCGGCCACCGAGCTGATGCCGCCCCCCACCGTGAAGGGGATGTTGACCTCGCGGGCCACGCGGCGCACCAGCTCCAGCAGCGTCGCCCGCTTTTCGACCGTGGCCGTGATGTCGAGGTAGACCAGCTCGTCGGCCCCTTCGGCGGCGTAGCGCGCGCCCAACTCAACGGGGTCACCGGCGTCGCGGAGGTTGACGAAGTTGACGCCCTTGACGGTCTTACCGTCCTTCACGTCGAGGCAGGGAATGATACGTTTGGTCAGCAAGGGGGAGGTCTGAGGTCTGAGGTGGCGGGCAGCAAGGTAAAGAACGTGGGTGATGCGCTACTATCAATAGGTAAGGGATCGTGCCCAGGCAATCGAAGCCGTCTTGGCCCGTGATGCACTCGGTGCGGCACTTAGCGAATTCACCACTCAAGATCACCATCATGAACTTCTTCCGTAATCTGAAAATCTGTTTGGCGATGGGGCCGGCGCTCGCGTTCGCTACCGGCGGCGCGGCGCAAAGCCTCGAAGCGGGCTTCGACGACCCGCCGGTGTCGGCGCGGCCGAAGGGCTACTGGGTGCTGGTGAGCGGCAACTTCAGTCTGTCGCGGATGACCGAAGAGCTGCGGGAGTACAAAGAGAAGGGCATGGGGGGCGTCGACATCTGGGACGTGCCCGGGTGGGTCGACGAGGAGGGCGTGATCCCGCCGGGGCCGCGGTTCATGGGCGACGAGTCGTTGCAGGCCATCGCCCACGGCATCCGCGAGGGCAAGCGGCTAGGGATGGAGATGGGCCTCATCCTGTCGAGTAGCTGGAACGCCGGCGGCGACTGGGTGCCGCCCGAAGACGGCGTGATGGGGCTGTTCCGCTCACACACCCGCGTCAGTGGTCCTATGGCCTACGACGACCCGCTCGCTTTCCCTGATCTGTCGGAAACGGCCGAAAAGGGCATGTCGCCCCTCCTGGCGCTCGGCCCCGACGGCCGACCGGCGCACTTCGAGGAGGTGGCCGTCTTCGCTTATCCGCACACCACCGACACCAGCCGCCCCCTGTCGACCCGCAACATGATCGACCTCTCGGAGCACTTTGAGAACGGCCGGCTGACGTGGGACGCCCCGGCGGGCACGTGGGAGGTGGTGCGCTACGTGGCCGCCGGCACCGGACAGCCCCTGAAGCGGCCCAGCCCCAACTCGAACGGGCTGATGATCGACCACTTCAGCGCCGAGGCGATGCGGCACAACATGAACTACCTGTTCGAGCGGCTGCACACCGAGTTTCCGGCGCTCGACACGTCGGGGCTCGCTTACCTCTACACCGACAGCTACGAGGCCAACAGCGCCACCTGGACGGCCGGGATGCCCGAGATCTTCGAGCGGCGCAACGGCTACGCGCTCGGGCCGTACCTGCCTGCGCTGGCCGGAAAGGTGGTCGACGGGCCGGAGGTGACCCGGCGCTTCCTGTTCGACTTCCGGAACACGCTGTCCGATCTGATCGTGGAGAACCACTACGCGCTGGGGAAAGAGATGTGCGAGGAGCAGGGCATCGGGTTCGTGGCCGAGGCGGGTGGCCCGGGGCCGCCGCTGCACAACACGCCCTTCGAATCGCTGCGGGCGCTGGGGGTGCTGACCACGCCGCGCGGGGAGTTCTGGTTCGACCCGCTGCGGTCGCCGGATCATATCGAGTACTTGCAGATCGTGAAGGGGCCGGCTAGCGCGGCGCACCTCTACGACCAGCCGCGCGTGGAGGCCGAGGCGTTTACGGGCACCCAACTGTGGCAGTTCGGCCCCGGCGACCTGAAGCGCTCGACCGACCGCGCGCTGGCCGAGGGGCTGACCAGCTTCATCTACCACACCACGCCCCACGTGCCGCCCGAGGCCGGCACGCCCGGCTGGGTGTACAACTTCGGCACCATCGTCAACACCACCCGTGCGTGGTGGCCGAAGTCGGCCCCGTTTCACGAGTACATCGCTCGGAGCTGCTTTCTGCTGCAACAGGGGAACTTCGTCGGCGATGCGCTCTACTACTACGGCGACGAGGCCCCCAACTTCATCGACCACAACCGCATCAAGGCGGAGCTGGGCTTCGGCTACGACTACGACGGCGTCAACTCGGACGTGATCCTGAACCGGCTGGACGTGCGCGACGGCAAGTTTGTCTTGCCGCACGGCGCAACGTACCGCGTGCTGGTGCTGCCCGACGGCGACCGCGTGGACCCGGCCGTGCTACGGAAAATTGCCGAGCTGGTCGAAAAGGGCGGCGTGGTGCTGGGCAACCGGCCCCGCCACTCGTACGGCCTGAAGGATTACCGCGCTCAAGATGCCGAGGTGGCGCGCCTGGCCAAGCAGATGTGGCGGACGAACCGGCCGGAGCAGTCGTACGGGCGGGGGCGGCTCTTCTCCCGGCGGCGGACGATCCGCGAGGTCTTCGCCGCGCTCGACGTGGTGCCCGACGTTGCCGCCAACCTGCCGGACGCCGGGGCGGCGCTGCACCACATCCACCGCCGCACCGATGACGCCGACGTCTACTTCCTGAGCAACAAAACGGCGGGTAAACTGGTGTTCGAAGGCACGTTCCGGACCGACCGGGGTGCGCCGGAGCTCTGGGACGCCAAGACGGGCAGACGGCAGCAGATGCCTGTCTACGTGCGCGACGGGGGCACCACCACCCTGCCGCTGGTGCTGGAGCCGGAGGCGTCGGTCTTCGTCGTCTTCCAGGGCGCACCCGCCACCGACCCGATCGTGCGCGTGTTGCGAGACGGCGCGCCGCTGTTTCCCGGCACGCGCGGCAGCTTCCCCCTCTCGTTCGAGGGCGAGCAGGTCGTACTCTCGGAGCCGGGCGACTTCCGGTTCACCCGCGCGTCGGGCACCACGCGCGACTACCGGAGCGAGCGGGCGGGGCAGACCACGACGCTCGCCGGCGCGTGGGAGGTACGCTTCCCCTTCGGCTGGGGTGCGCCGCCACGAACCACGTTCGACACGCTGCACGCCTGGAACGCCGACGCCGACACCAACATCCGGTACTTCTCGGGCGTGGCCGCTTACCACAAGACCTTCGTGCTGACCGAGGCGCAGGTGGCCGAAGGCGCGCGGCTCACGCTCGACCTGGGCGAGGTCGCCGAGGTGGCGGAGGTCTTCCTGAACGGCCACCCCGTCGATGTTCTCTGGCACGCGCCTTACCGTTGCGACATCACGGAGCACGCCCGCGCGGGCACGAACTACCTGGTGGTCGAGGTGGCCAACGTGCTCGCCAACCGGCTGATCGGCGACGCCCGGCGGCCCCCGGCGCAGCGGCGCACCCACACGAACATCAGCCGACTACCCAACGCCTGGATGACGCCCTTCGCCGAGGCTGAGCTGCGGGAATCGGGGTTGCTGGGGCCGGTGCGGGTGCACCATCATGTCACCCCCGGGGGGTTGGTTGACCGGCCACGATGAGATCCGTTTGCCCTGCTGCCGCCACTGCCGCCACTGCCGCCACTGCCGCCGGAAGCCCCACAAGCGCGCCTGCCGGATAGCGCCGTGAACGCGACTATCGGATGTCTTCGTAAACGCGCTTGAGCTTCTCGGGCGAGTAGCCGACGCCCCACAAGAAGCCGACGTAGAGGTAGATCGCGTTGGCGCGCCAAAAGCCCCACTTCGCCACCCGCCGGTCGGACGACTCCACCACGCGGTCTACTTGCAGAATGCGCCCCAGGTCGTTGAGGCGGAGCAGCAGGTCGGCCTCTTCCATGATGGGCAGCGCGTCGTCGTAGCCCCCGCAGGCGCGAAACTGCTCGGTGCGGCAGAAGATCACCTGGTCGCCGAACAGCAGCCGCGCACCCTTGAAGAAGAAGCGGCGCGGCCGGTAGAAGAGCGGCGCGTAGTAAGTCTTCAGGTAGTTGTGCAGCGAGGTGGCCCAGCGCGTGCGCGTCGGTCCGCGCATGAGCGAGACGAACCCGCCCGCCGCCACCCGGGGGTCGGCAAGCGTGTGTTGGATCACGTCTAGGGCGTCGTCGGGCAGCGAGGTGTCGGCGTGTAGAAAGCAGAGCACCTCGCCGGTGGCCCGCGCCGCGCCCGCGTTCATCTGCGC
>JBARYS010000140.1:0-3747 GCA_049648155.1 Catalinimonas sp.
GAGCCGCACCGGACGGTGGGCGGCGGTGACCAACTACCGCGACCCCACGCGCGACGAGCCGGCCGAACGGTCGCGCGGTGAGCTGCCGACCGGCTTCCTGCGCGGCGACCTCTCGCCGATGGCTTACCTAGAGCAAGTAGCCCGACGGGGCGAGGCTTACCAAGGCTTCAACCTGTTGGTGTGCGACGGGCAGGAGCTGGCTTACCACTCGAACGTAGCGGGCGCGCCGCAGGTAGTTACTCCGGGCGTGCACGGACTCAGCAACCACCTGCTGGACACGCCCTGGCCGAAGGTGCAGCGCGGACGCCGGGCGCTCGAAGATCACCTCGCCGCCCCCGACGCCCCGCAACCCGACGCGCTATTCGAGCTACTCCGCGATACCGAGCGTGCGCCCGACGACCAGCTCCCCCGCACGGGCGTGTCGCAAGCTTGGGAGCGTACGCTGAGCCCGATCTTCATTGCTGCGCCCGGCTACGGCACACGCTGCGCCACGGTGCTGGTCGCCGACGACGCCGGTGCCTATGACTTCCGGGAGCAACAGTACCCCGCAACGGACGCCGCCCGCCCCGCGTCCCACTTCCGCGTCAAGCCGGCGGCCGTCAGCTCTTGAGGCGGCAACCTACGCGGCGGTGATCACCTCCACGAGCCGTTCGCCCCGGGATTCGAGTTGCCCCAGCGGGCGCAGGTCAAACCCATGCTCGGCGGCGAACGCCCTGAAGTCATCCGCCCGCCCCTCGTCGACGGCGCCCAGCAGCCCGCCGCTCGTCTGCGGGTCGCAGAGCAGGGCACGTTGGGTGTCGTCGAGGGGGCTGATCTTGTCACCGTAGCTGTCCCAGTTGCGCCGGGTGCCGCCGGGCGTGCTGCCCCGTTCGATGTAGTGGTCCACCTCGGGCAGGCGCGGCACCCGGTCGGCCCAGACGCGGGCGCTCACACCGCTGCCCTCGCACATCTCCGTCAGGTGGCCCAGCAGCCCGAAGCCGGTCACGTCGGTGACGGCCTGTACGTAGTCCAGCGGCCCCAGCACCGCACCGAAGTCGTTGAGCGTAATCATGCTCTCGCGGGCGCGGGCCAGATCTTCGTCGCGCACGATGCCGCGCTTCTGCGCCGTGGTCAGGATGCCCACCCCGAGCGGCTTGGTCAAAAATAGGTGCGCGCCCGGGCGGGCGGTGTCGTTGCGCTTCAGGTGTGCGATCTTTACCTCGCCGGTCACGGCCAGCCCGAAGATCGGCTCCGGGGCGTCGATGCTGTGCCCCCCGGCCAGGGGTATGCCCGCCTGGGCGCAGGCGGCCCGCCCCCCTTCGAGCACCCGCCGCGCCACCTCGGGCGGCAGCTTATCGACCGGCCACCCCAGGATTGCGATGGCCATCAGGGGCGTCCCTCCCATGGCGTAGATGTCTGATATGGCGTTGACGGCGGCAATCTGGCCGAAGTCGAACGGGTCGTCGACGATGGGCATAAAAAAGTCGGTGGTGCTCACCACGGCCCGCCCGTCGCCGAGATCGTACACGGCGGCGTCGTCCTTAGTTTGGTTGCCGACCAGCAGTCGTTCAAATTGGGGCGTGCTGCCGTCGGTCTGGATCATAGCTTCCAGCACCTTCGGGGCAATCTTACAGCCACAGCCCGCGCCGTGGCTGTACTGAGTGAGTCGGATATCGGACATGTTGGTCGTTAGGTTTCGGCGATTGGCGGTTGGGCAATCAGCCACTTGGTCAGGCGAAATAGATCTCCCGAAGTGCTCAAAGGTCGACAACAGACCTCCGCCGGTTGTACGGTGCCGCCACTTTTTCGCCGATCCGCTCCCGCCTGCCGGTTGCTCACCATCAGGTCTCGATGGTCGGCGGTCGGTGCGGGGGCCGCCATCAGCTCGGCGGTCAACACGAACGCTCCGCGTCAGCCTATTGATCACTGCTCCCTGCTAATTGCCGACTGATTTCGGAAACACGCCCCCGGGCAGATCGTTAGAAGGGAAGAGCCTGAAGCTTCGGGCTACTCTTAAACCCTAAAGAACGATGAAACAGCTTTTCTTCGTGATGATTCTGGCTACGCTGGTGGCCTGCGACGGTCCCAAACAAACCGCTTCTTACAGCGACGAGAAAGTCGGCAACGAGCCGCAGGAGATCGTCAAGAAAGACTATCCCGGCTTCAAGGGCGAAGTGTACCGCACCGTTGAAAACTACTTGCTGCTGAAAGACGCCCTGGTGAAGAGCGACTCGGTGATGGCCCGCGACTACGCCGGCGGCTTGCGCCGCGAGCTGGTCGACTCGCAGGCGGACTCGCTGGAGGCCAACCAGCGGGAAGCCTGGCTCGCCACTAAGAAGCGCCTCGACGGCGTGGCGCAAGAGATTTCCGGTACGGACAACCTGTCGGTGCAACGGGAAAAGTTTTCGCAGCTCTCCGGTCTGATGGCCGAAGTAGTGCAGACGTACGAACTGCCCGAGGGCGAGACGGTCTACCGGCAGTTCTGCCCGATGGCGTTCGACAACGAGGGCGGCTACTGGCTTTCGGCCGAAGAAGAGATCATGAACCCTTACTTCGGCGACCAGATGCTGAAGTGCGGGCGTGTCGACAAGACGCTCTCGTTCTAGGTGGCCCTCTTCGCTATCGGCGACGTACACGGCTGCCTGACCGCGCTTGAGACCGTGTGGGACGCCGCCGCGCCGCACCCCGGCGATACCGTCGTCTTCCTGGGCGACTACGTAGACCGAGGACCCGACACGCGCGGGGTGCTGCAGTGGCTGCACGAAAAACAGCAGACACACCGGCTGGTGATGCTGCGCGGCAACCACGACCTGATGATGATGAGCGCCCGCCGCCACATGCCCGATCTGCGCATGTGGCTGGACGTGGGCGGTCTGGCGGTGCTCGACTCGTACGGCATTGGTGACGATCTGCGTTGGCATGAGCACGTTCCGGCCGAGCACTGGCGGCTGCTGGAAGCTACGCACCCCTACCACCGTGAGGGCAACGTCCACTTCGTCCACGCGACCCTCACGCCCGGCGTACCGCTTAAGAAGCAGTCGGACGAAGCCCTCTACTGGGAAAAGCTACAAGACCCCGCCCCCTACGCACCCGACGCCCTGGTGGTCTGCGGACACACGGCGCAACGGAGTGGGCAGATCGCCGACTTCGGCCACACGGTCTGCATCGACACGTTCGTGTACGGCGACGGCTACCTCACCTGCTTCGAAGTGGAGAGCGGGCGGTACTGGCAAGCGAACCAGCAGGGCGAGGTAGGCGGGCCGTTCGTGCGTTGAGCCTGCCGGATTCTCTCCCCCCTCGCTCCTTCTACCAACGGCCAACCTAATCCTCCCATGATTCTTCCCGTACGCGGCTTCCGCCCCCAACTCGGCGACAACTGCTTCGTAGCTCCGAACGCTACTTTGGTGGGCGACCTGATGACCGGCGACGACTGTACGTTCTGGTTTAATGCCGTGGTGCGGGGCGACGTCCACAGCATCCGGCTCGGCGACCGCGTGAACGTGCAGGACGGTGCCGTGATTCACTGCACGTACCAACGCGCCCCGACGCACGTGGGCAGCCGGGTGTCGATTGCCCACAACGCCGTCGTGCACGGCTGCACGGTCGAGGACGACGTGCTGATCGGGATGGGAGCCATCGTGATGGACCACGCACACATCGGTCGGGGATCGGTCATTGCGGCCGGGGCCGTGGTGACGGCGCGGACGCAGGTGCCGCCGGGCAGTGTGTTCGCGGGTACGCCCGCCCGCCGCGTGCGGGACGTCGACG
>JBARYS010000141.1:0-5284 GCA_049648155.1 Catalinimonas sp.
ATGCAACAGACGCATCAGTTCGTTGTAGCACTTTTTCTCGTCTAGTAAATCTTGTATTGACCATTCCATATGGTTGTAACGAAGCGAGTCGTCGATAGGATTCACCCGTAATGCCACATGAGCCAACAAGTCTATTCAAAAATGCTGTATCTCACTCAGATCGCTTGATATCTTCCGCCAGACGCTTCCACCGCTCTTTGATCTCTTCGAAATCGAAGGAACGGTCGCCACGCAAGCGCTTTTGAAAAATGAGCCTAAATATGGTACGCTTACCGGGAGCAGTAACCCTTTCGGATGTGACGTCCCAAAAAAGTAAACGATGGGTTCGGGAGGTACGCATCGGTTCAGGATTGAGTCTGTACACCATACAGTATAGAACAATACGGTAACGATACTCACCCACTCGCGAAAGAGCAAGGTAGAGCAGCGTAAGCTCGGATTTTAATTAGACTGCCAGGGAGTATGGACCCGGACGATGGGAGTGAGCGGGGAGTACATTTCGCGGCTTTGCGCCCAGGCAAATGGAACGCCGAATCCTCTCAAATCGCTCGGTGGGGCTTGTCATTTGCCGTTCCGCCTGAGGTGATCGGGTTTAGCGGGACACTTTACTTGCTCAACTTGTCCAAGCCATGCAACCAGAAAATCCTGCCCCCGCCGGCCACCGTGCCGGCTTCGTGAGCATCGTCGGCGCGTTCGACGTGAGCAAGTAGACGCTGATGAGCGCGCTGGTGGGCGGGCAGTTGTCGATCATCACTTCGAAGGCGCAAACTACCCGCTACCGCACCTTCGGCATCATCAAGGGACTGCATTCCAAGTCGTCAGCATCGGCAGTCTGAAGTCCTTGGAAACATTCAAGGCGTTCGGGGTGCCCTTCACCCACGTGGTGGCCTTTACGGGCGTGGGGAGCGCGAAGCCTGCGGTACTCGACGCGCTGCACGCACGCGGGGTGTGCGGCATCGTCGGCACGATGGGCAACCTGGACCGGGAAGGGGCTCAAGCCTACCGAAAGCCTCTGAAGGCGGACGTCGACATGCTCTCGACCGACCGGCCGCCGTGGCGGAAGTGATGGGGGCGCTGAATCTCTCCGACGGCAGGTAGATCGACGGAGTGTCGCGCCCCGGGGCTTTCGCTGAAGTAGTGGCCTAAACCGTGGCCCTACAACACAAAAACGCCTTCTACGTGCTGTAGAAGGCGTTTTGAGTAGCGGGGGCAGGACTCGAACCTGCGACCTTCGGGTTATGAGCCCGACGAGCTACCAACTGCTCCACCCCGCGATGTGGGCGGCAAAGATACGAACGTTCTCGAAAGTAGCAATAACGGAGCGCAAGAATTCTTCAACACGACAGGATCTTCGCTTCGAATGTGATCATCGCGATGGGTTTTCACGCTTTTCAATGAGTATCCAGCCACTGGTTGAAAGCGGTTTTCTCCGCCGGTTGCAACCGGTGGACATCGCCGTGATGAGACGTTGCACAGTGTGATGAGATTCTGCTCTTCGTTACTGCCGCCTTCCGCAGCGCACCCCCGCCATTGCATCTTCGGCATCATCAACGGGGCCGACTTCCAGATCGTCTACTCCGACATGCCGGGCATCATTGCCCCCAACTACGAGCTACACCGCTCGATGATGCGCTCCGTCAACACCTTGCTCGACGACGCCGACATGGTGCTGTTCGTGACCGACATCTACGGGCGATTCGATGAGGAAGACGTGCTGCGGAAGCTGGAACGGGTAGAAGCACCGGTACTCGTGTTGTACTGCACTTCGTTCGCAATGACGCCTAATTGTGGAAGTTCAGATTCTACCGCGTTGCAGTATAGTCAACAAGATCGACTAGGCTAAGCAGGATGATATTCAGACCAAGATCGCGGTGTAAGCCGAGCGGCCGCCGGGGCGCGACGTAGCGACGCTCATCCTCGCCCTGTGCGGGGGGCTTCGTGCTGACCGGTTCGCTGGCGCCGGGGCTGGTGGCGCTGGTCGTGTCGGGCGTGGGGCGGGTGCTGATCTTCACGACCTTAAACACGCTGCTGCAAACGCCGGCCGACGACGACAAGCGGGGCCGCGCGTTGAGCCTCTACGTCACCTCGTTCGTGGGCGCACTGACCGTGGACAGCCTGCTGATGGGGTTCTTTGCCGACCAGATGGGCGCGCCGCCGACGGTGTTAATCGGTTGCGTGGGGGCGGCGCTGCCGTTCGGGCGGCGCCGGCGGGCGTTCGCATAGCGCGGGGATACCGGGAGGGGCCGGGGCAGCAGACGGTGCGCTTCGCGACGCACGCCCGAACTCCTCTGCCGAGCCCTCCATCGTGCTGAGCGCTCCGCCCGTCACGAGAGCTACGTGGGTGTTCGCGGGCGACTACCTTCGTAGTGGTACCTTTTCTGCCGCCTCCAGGCACTTCACCCCTTTACTCTCCCATGCGCCGACGTTTTGTTTCCCTCCTGCTTTTTTGTGTGGCGTTGGCCGGGGTGCTCCGTGCTCAGACCGGCGTACGCGGCACCGTGTTCGACGGCAGCGGGCAGCCCCTCCCCGTCGCCACCGTCCACGTGGCGGGCACCTCGCGGGGCACCACCAGCAACGCCCAGGGGGAGTACGAACTCCGACTCGCCCCCGGCACCTACGAGGTGGTCTATCAGTACGTCAGCTACGCCACGCGCACCGAGCGTGTCACAGTCGGCGACGGCTGGACCGACCGCGACGTACGCCTGGCCACCGAGGTGGTACGACTGCCGGAGTTTGTGGTGCAGCCGGGAGCTGAAGACCCCGCCTACGCGGTGATGCGGCAGGCCATCGCGCGGCGCAAGTTCTTCCGTCGGGAGGTCGCCGCCTACACGGGCAAGACCTATGTGAAGGGCGTGGGGCGGCTGGAGAAGTACCCCAAGGTGCCGTTTATCCGCAAGCAACTGCGCGAGGCGGGACTGGACACGGGCGTGGTCTTCCTGACCGAGTCGGTGGCCGAGGTCGAGTACGAGCAGCCCGACAACTACCGCGAGAAGGTGATCGCCCTGAAGGTGACCGGCCGCGACGAGCTGACGGCGGTGAACCGCACCACCCGCCTCAACTTTTACGAGCCGCGCGTGTTCCGGGCCGTCTCGCCGCTGGCCGACAACGCCATGGCTCACTACCGCTTCGAACTGCTCGGCACGTTCCTGGACCAAGGGTTCGAAGTGAACAAGGTCCAGGTGACGCCGCGCCGCCGCAACGCCCGCGCCTTCCGAGGGACGATCTACGTAGTGGAAAACCGCTGGAACCTGCACAGCGTGGACCTGCAACTGCCCGACGCCACCGTGACGCACCGCTTCCGGCAGGTGTTCGCACCGGTTTCGGACGGCATCTGGATGCCGCTGAACCACCAGATCTCGACGCGCGGCTACGCGATGGCTCTAGACCTGATCCGCGTGGACTTCACCTTTCGCTACACCGCCGTGCAGTCGGACTACACCCTGCGGCCCAACCCCGAACGCTTCCGATACCTGCCGAAGGCCGCCGACCTGGCCGCCGTGGTGACGCCCGAAGAGGCCGAGGCGCTGGACCTGCCAACCGACACCGTGGCGGCCGCCCCCGACCAGCGCCGCCTCACGCCGAAGGAGGCCCTGAAGAAGGCCCGCGAACTGCAAAAGCTGCAACGCGAGTGGGAGCGTGAAGAGCGCCAAGCCGAAAAAGGGGAGGAGCGGCCGCCGGTGGACCTGACGCTGGAGCTGGACTCGGCCGCCACCAAGCGCGATACTTCCTACTGGCAGGCGTTCCGCCCCGTGCCGCTGACCACGCCGGAACTGACCGGCTACCGCAGGCGCGACAGCGTGCAGGCCGTGCGCGACGACCCCACCTACCGCGACTCGGTGGAGGCGGTCAACAACCGCTTCGGCAACTTGGACTTTCTGACGGGCTACGAGTTCCGCCGCCGGGGCCGCCCTTGGCGCTACCGGTTCTCGGGCCTGATCGACGGGGCCACCTTCAACACGGTGGAGGGCTACGTGTTGGCTCCGAGCATGGTGGCCATCCGCGAACAAAAAGAGCGCACGTTGACGCTGGGGGCAACGGGCCGGTGGGGCTTCGCCTCGGAGCGTTTCTACGGCTTCGGCGAGGTGAGCTACGCCTACCGCCCCGCGCGCCCCGCCTCGTTCGGCGTGAGCGGCGGCCGCTACGTGCAACAGTTCAACCCCAACGGCCCCATCACGCCCCTGGCGAACTACTTCACCACGCTCTTTTTGGAGCGCAACTACGTCCGCCTTTACGAACGCGAGTTCGCGGAGGGCTTCTGGAAAACGGAGGTGCGCAACGGCCTTTACTTGGATCTGCAAGGCACCTGGGAGGACCGCCGCCCACTGCGCAACCAGGCCACGCTGCGCTTCGTCGACCTGCCAAACCGCACCTACGAGCCGAACGTGGCTGCCCCCAACGCAGAGGTCGGCGTGGGCGACGTGCCCCGCCACCAGGCCCTCACGACGACGGTGGGAGTAAGCTGGACGCCCGCGCAGCGCTACTACCTGCGCCGGGGCCGTAAGCGGGTGGTCGGCTCCGACTACCCCACGTTCGGGCTGCGGTACCGCCGGGGCCTGCCCGTGGGCGACGGCGACACCGACTTCGACGTGCTGACGCTTGACGTGCGACAGGAGTTCCGCGCCGGGCGGCGGGGACAGGTGCGCTACGCCGCGCGGGGCGGGGCCTTCCTCTCGGCCGAGGCGGTGTTCTTTCCCGACTTCGCGCACTTCATGGGCAACCGGACGCCCTTCCGCAGCCGCCACGAGATCGACAACTTCCATCTGCTGCCCTACTACGAGTTCAGCACGCGCGACCGCTTTGCGCAGGCCCACGCCGAGTTCAAGTTCGACCGGCTGCTGCTGCCCTACGTGCCCGTGATCGGCCTGCTCAACTGGCGGGAAGTGGCCTTCGTGAACCACCTCTACACGCCCGCCGCCGGCCACTACACCGAGGTCGGCCTGGGCATCGACGAGATGTTCCAACTGTTCCGTGTCGACTTCACGGCGGGCTTCCGAGGGCGGGCCTACCAGCAATTCGGCGTACGCATCGGCATGACCCCCGGCGTGCGGTTGGGCAGTTAGCAGTTAGCAATGGCTACCGCCGTTGCTTTTCTTTCGACGGACCATTCCGCAATAATCATTGGCATCACCTCCTTCGTGCTGCCTTTCAAAGCTTCCGAAGGTCTTCAGAGAAATAATTACTGCTCCTTCCAAGGAGATATAGCAGTACTAGATGAGTTGTCAAGCTCTTCCCGTAGAAACCCCATAAAGGTTCGATAGCAGTGTATTTTCCAGCCTCTATAGGG
>JBARYS010000142.1:0-2575 GCA_049648155.1 Catalinimonas sp.
GGGTGAACAAACGCGCACGGTGGCAGGGCAGGTGCACTTGCAATACTTCCATAAGTTGGCTAATCTCACGCATGGGGCAGGGGCGGTAAGTGGCAGCTTCTGATTCGACACCAAAAGCTAACCAACATACCAATCCTGACCCCTTCTTCTTTTTTGTCGTGTACTTAGGTCGCACCCACCGTCAGGGACGTGTGCGCAGCTCCATTTTTACGACCCCAACCGCCCCGCTGGTCCGGCCCGGACGTCGGTCTGACGGGGCAGGATGCGCGGGATGGTTAAGCGAGATATCGGTATGTTTGCCGACGATTATGCCCAGCACACACCCACCCGCCCGCGCGTGCTCGTTCGCTCCTGAAAGCCCGCTATGACTCCTCGCGTCTCTGTTGTTATTCCCGTCAAGAACCGGGCGCACCTCCTGCCCGCCACTCTCGACAACGTGCTGGCGCAGACCCTACCACCTTACGAGGTGATTGTGATCGACGACGGCTCTACGGACGACATCGGGACCGTTCGGGACCGCTACCGAGGCCGCGTGTTGTTCCTTGAAAATGAGGGCACGGGGCCGGGGGCGGGACGAAACACGGGCATCCGCCGTGCCACGGGCGACTACATCCAGTTCTTCGACTCCGACGACCTGATGACCCGCAACAAGCTGGCCCTGCAAGCGGCCGCCCTCCGGTCGGGTCCGGCCCGGATGGCGTACGGTCCCTACGTGATGGCGGAGGAGACGGCCGGCGGCGCCTGGGAGCGGCGCGACGTGGTGATGCAGTTTAAGCCGCTGCCGCCGGGGCCGCTCAGCCGGTGGGTGCTGCGGGGCTGGTGCTCGATCACCCAGGCGTGTCTCTTCTCGCGCGACCTGATCGAAGAGGTCGGACCTTGGCGCGAAGACCTGATGACGCACGAGGACAAGGAATACCTGTACCGGATAGGGAAGTGCGAGCCTGCGCCGGTGCACGTGCCCGGCGGGGTGGTCATATACCGGCAGCACGGGCAGCAGGTTACCGACCAGGATACGGTCAAGCGGATGAAGAGCCTAAACGGCATCAAAGCGGACCTTCTGATCAAAAAGCAACTTGACGGTGCCGCCGATTGGTACACGGAGCGAATTTGGAACGGAAGGCTCACTCAGCAAATCCAGCACTTATCCCGAGGGGAGAATGAGACCCTCGGTGAACAGCCGCTCGACCAGCCTGAAGTAGGTGGGGTGATGGATGAGTGGTTCTTCCGAATTCACAATCGCTACGAGCGGTTTCTAACCCGCTCAAACTGGGAGCGGATGCACGGCGTCAGCAACGCCCCGGGGCTCTTCGAATCAGTGGTGGACCAAGCATACGCATGAGGATAGCAGTGATCGGCGGGGGGATTTCGGGCGTATCGGTGGCGAGGATGCTGCACGACCGTGACCACGACGTGACCCTCTTCGAGGCCCACGAACGCTTGGGTGGTCTGGTCAAGTGCGACCGCATCGAGGGTAACCTCTACCACCGGGTGGGCGGGCACGTGTTCAACACGAAGACCCCCGTGGTTCAAGAGTGGTTCTGGCGGCACTTCGACCGCGATGCGGAGTTTCTCAAGGCCCGCCGCAACGCGAAGATCTACCTGGACGGTCGCTACGTGGGCTACCCCATCGAAAACCACCTCTACCAGCTGCCCGAGGAGAAAGCCGGGCGCATCCTCGACGAGCTGCTGGCGATCCACGGGGAGTCGTCGCTCACGCCGGACGACTACCCCCACTTCGAGGCGTTCTTGCGTGGCAACTTCGGGGCGACGCTCTACGACCTTTACTTCGGTCCTTACAACCAGAAGATCTGGCGCTTTCCGCTCGAACAGGTCGCCATGGCGTGGCTCGACGGCAAGCTGCCCATGCCTGACCTGCCGGGCATCCTGCGGGCGAACATCCTCCGCGCCGACGAGGCCGACATGGTGCACGCCACCTTCTACTACGCCCGGACCGGCGGGTCGCAGTTCATCGTCGACCGGCTGGTCGAAGGGGTGCGGGTAAGAACCGGGACGCCCGTGACGCGCATCGAGCGGCAAGAAGAGGGCTACCGCCTGAACGACACGAGCACGACCTACGACCAGGTGATCTACTGCGGCGACGTGCGCCGGCTGCACGACTACTACGTAAACGCCGACGCCGACCTACGTACGGCGCTGGCGGCAGTGCGGGAACTGCGTTCGAACGGCACCTCGAACGTGCTGTGCGAGACAGACGAGACGGACCTCTCCTGGCTCTACCTGCCCGATCCGACACTACGGGCACACCGAATCATCTACACGGGCAACTTCAGCGCGACGAACAACGGCCCGGGCGGGCGGCCTACCTGCGTAGTGGAGTTTTCGGGGCAGCACAGCGAAGCCGATATGTACGGAGAGCTTGCCCGCCTGCCGGGCAACCTCCGACCGCTCTCGACGAACTACGAGGCGAACTCATACGTGATCCAGGCCCCCGATACGCGCGATCGTATCGCGGCGATCAAGCGCCTCGGCGAGCCGGAGGGACTATTTTTGCTGGGACGCTTCGCCGAGTGGGAGTATTATAATATGGACAAGGCCATTGAGGCTGCTATCGCAG
>JBARYS010000143.1:0-7865 GCA_049648155.1 Catalinimonas sp.
ACCGGCGGCGCGGATGATCCACGCCAGGATGTTGCGGTAGGCCTTACCGATGGCCCGCGTCTGCGCCATGCTGGCGATGGCGAACTCTTGGTAGTACTTCTTCCCGTTCTCGCGGTTCGAGCAGATGGAGTAGCCCGTGCCGACCACCTGATCGCTCTTCAAGTTAAGCAGGTTGACCTTCGCCTGGTACTTGATCTCGCCGCCCTCGGTGCCGATGTTGATCAGCTCTTCGACCACCGGCAGGATGCCCAGGCGGGCTCCGGCGTACTGCCACCCTTCGACGTTGACGTACTGCTTACCGTGCAGGTTGATCGCCAAGTTGTTCTCCTGGATAAAGTGCGCCAGGTCTTGCGCCAGTTGCAGCGTCTCGTCCGAGCGGCTGATGTCGTAGCTCTCTACGGTGAGCCGCCCGGTGGCGGCCTTCATCTTCGTGCTTTTTTCCGTCGCCATGTCATTGTTTTATTTGCGTGCAATTAGTAACATGACGCGCGCACGAGTAGGTTCCTATAAAACAAAATTCTAAGGGTGTTCCGACGGCAATTTTTCGGCGTCAGAAGAGCTTCCAGCCGAACGTCAAGTGCACCGAACCGGGGCGGGCGTCCAGGTCGGGATTGAAGCGGTTCAGGCCCGCCTCGTAGCGCAAGTCGGCGGTGAAACGCAGCACGTCGAGACCCACGCCCGCCTGATACCCCCAGAGCGTAGGGTTAGCCTCGTCGAGCTCCGGCAGGCGGCGGCGTTCGTCGACCACCAGCGATACCATCGGCCCGGCTGCCAGCCGGAGGTTCACCTTCCGTAGGTCGATCAACTTCGCGCCCAACAGCAGCGGCACGTCGACGCTGTGGTAGCGCACGGGGCCGCTCCGCACCTCGCCGCTTAAATCGCGGATCGAGAGGTCACTGCCCTTGCGCACAAAGTAGGCCTCCGGTTGCAGGTAGACGCGTTTGCCGATCCGGACGAATAGCCCCGCGTGGTAGCTGACGATCTCGTCGGCGTCGAGGTAAGGGGCGTCCGAGTGCAGCGTACTGTAGCTGAGGCCCGCCTTGGGCCCGACAGTAAATTGAGCCTGTGCCCCGGTAGTGAGGCAGAGCAGAAGCAGCGTGGCGACGAGAAGCACTTTCATGGTGGTGCTGGTTGGTTGAAAAGTAGATGCACGAGTTTAAAAATTGTTCGCCGCCCGGCAACTACCGGCACGACGAAAGAGACGGATACCGCCCCCACCCCGGCACCGCGACGGACGAACGAAGACGCCGGCGTAGCTTCACCCTCATGAACGCCTGGATCGCCGAAGCATTACGGAGCCACCTGGGTGCCGGCGGGCGGCTGCTCGGACAGCGGCCGCTCTCGGGCGGGTGCATCAACCGTGCCACGCGGCTTGAAACCACGCGCGGCCCCCTCTTCCTGAAGCACCACCCCGCCCCGCCGCACGCCGACCTGTTCGTGCGCGAGGCGGAGTCGCTCGCCGCGCTGCGGGCCACGGGTGCCTTGGTTGTTCCCGAGGTGATCGCAGCCCAACGCTCCGCCGCCGAACGCCCCGCTTACCTACTAACCGAGTTTTTGGAGCCGGGCGCGCCCGACGACGCGCAACTGGGGCGGGGGTTGGCCGCGCTGCACCGCACCACTGCCGACCGCTACGGCTTTGCGCACGACAACTATTGCGGAGCCACGCCGCAAGACAACGCCCGGCACGACAACTGGACCACGTTCTGGGGCGAACAGCGTATCGGCCACCTGCTGCAACTGTTGCGACGCACCCGGGGGCTGTCTGCCGACGAAGAGGCGACGTACGGCCGCCTGCTGCAGCGCCTGCCCACCGTGCTGTCGCACCGCCCCGCGCCCGCCCTGACGCACGGCGACCTCTGGTCGGGCAACGTGATGCACACCGCACGCGGCCCGGCGCTGATCGACCCCGCCTGCGCTTGGGCCGACCGCGAAACCGACTTGGCGCTGATGCACATGTTTGGAGGCTTTGCCGAAGCCACCTGGGCGGCTTACCGCGAGGCATTCCCCCTCGAAGCGGGTTGGCGCGAGCGGCGGGGCCTGTACGAACTTTATCACTACCTGAACCACTACCTGCTGTTCGGCGGCGGCTACGGTCCGCAGGCGCTGCGCATCGCGCGGGGGTATCTGTAGAGAGGCACTACGAGCCGGCAGCGGCGGACGCTATCCGCGTGTCGGGGCGGACGCCCAAGTAACGGTCGATCAGCGCGTGCGTCACGTAGAGCAGCGGCGTCAGGGCTACGGCCACCAGAAATTTGTAAAGGTAGTTGCTCCACGACACGGCCACGACCTGCTCTAGGGTCCAGTTGCCGAACACAAAGAAGGCGATCCAGAGCACCACGAAGCTGTCGACCAGTTGCGAGACGAGCGTCGAGCCGGTGGCCCGCAGCCAGACGTAACGACCGCGCGCGAGGCGGCGCAGAAACTGGAACACGTAGGCGTCGAGCAACTGCCCGATCAAGAAGGCCACCAGCGAGCCGACGATGATGCCCAGCCCCTGGCGGAAGATGGTACGAAAGGCGAAGTCGACATCGAAGGGCCTCCCGGCGGCATCGGTGGCGTTTATGTCCAGCCAGAAAGTGGCCGGCGGCAGCAGCGTGGTCAGGCCGATGCCCACGAAGGCGTAAGCGATGAAAGCGGCCGTCAGGTAGCTGATGCGCTTCACGCCCGCCGGGCCGAAGTACTCGTTGATGACGTCGGTGGTGATGAACACGACCGGCCAGATCACCGCGCCCGCCGAGAGGTTGTAGTCGCCCAGCGCGCCGGGCGCGAGACCGAGGGTCCCCTCTACGCTGAAGATCTTCACGCCGATCACCTCGGCCACCAGCGCGTTGGTCAGGAAGATGCCGCTGAGCACCAAAAAAAGGTAGCGCCGCCGGTCGGCGGCGGCGGGCGGGCTAGGCGTCGGCGCTGAGGGGTTCGTCATCAATGGCAAAGATCTGCCCTTCGATGCTCAGGTAAGAGGCGGGGAACACCTGGCGGGCTTCCTGCTCAAAGATAGTCAGGTCGCGGTAGCGCGAGGAGTAGTGCCCCAGCAGCAGGCGGTTCACGTTCGCCGCGCGCGCCACCTCGGCGGCCTGCCGGGCCGTAGAGTGGTGCGTGGTGGCGGCCCGCTCGGCGTACTCGTCCGTGAAGGTCGACTCGTGGTAGAGCAGATCTACGTCCCGCACCAGCCCGATCAGCTCCTCACGGTAGCGCGTGTCCGAGCAGTAGGCGTAGCTGCGGGCGCGGCGTGGTGGGCGGGTCACGTCGGCGTTGCGCACCACGAGGTTACCGGCGTCGTCGAACAGGTCGTCGCCCCGCTTCAGCGCCCCCATTTGCGAAGGCTGCAGGTCGGCGGGCAGTTGCTCTTTGATGAGCCGTCGCCGCTTGGGCTTCTCCCGGAACAGAAAGCCGCAACAGGCAATGCGGTGGTCAAGCGGCAGCGTGGTGACGGTCAGGTGCCCATTCTCCAGAATCTGCTCGCTCTGGTCGGTGCGCAGCTCCTGAAAGTGGATCTTGTAGTTCAGGCGCGTGTCCGACACCCGCAGTTGGGGGATGATGATGTCGGCGAGCCCCGGCGGCCCGAACAGATGGAGGTCTTGCTTGCGCCCCTGTAGGTGCATGGTCGACACCAGCCCCATCAGCCCCAGGTAGTGGTCGCCGTGCAGGTGGCTGATGAAGACGTGGTCGATCTTGTTGAGCCGCACACGGTAGCGGGCCATCTGAATCTGCGTGCCCTCGCCGCAGTCGACGAGGTAGTGCTGATGGTTGTGGTTGATGATCTGCGCCGTGTGGTGCCGGCCAAAGGCAAACGAGGCGGAGTTGGAGCCCAGGATTTTGATTTCAAATACCACCGTTGCTCTAAGCTTCGCCGCGCAGTTCGTTCTCGATCTCGTACATAAACACGGCGTCGACGGCCTCCTCAACCGTCGGCAGGAGGTTCAGCACGGTGTCGAGCTGCGAGATGCGGATCAGCTTCAGCACGTGTTCCTTGGGAGCGGCCAGCACGAAGATGCCACCCGAGTCTCTGCAGAGGCGGTCGCCCGCCAAGATGGAGCTGAGCCCCGACGAGTCGGCGTACTTGACGCGCGACATGTCGAAGATCAGGCTCTTGAAGCCTTTCGTGTGGAGGGTGATGAACTCGGATTTAAGCTCCGACGAAATGGTCGAATTGAGCTTGTCTTCGTCGAGGCGCAACAGCGCGTACTTCTCTTGTTCGTCGGTCGTGAAGTTCATGGAAAGCCGGTGTACGGGTGGTTAAAGCCCGCCGGCGGTCAGAGGTACTTACGGATATTGGCCTCGATGCGCCCGAGCGGGTTGGTATCGGTTCTACGGTCAAACGTACCGCCGGTTACCTGCTCGAAGAGCTCCACGTAGCGGTCGCTGATCTCCCGCACGCGGGCGTCGTCCATCTCGGGAACCTGCTGTCCGTCCTTCCCTTGAAATCCCCCCTCAATCAGCCAGCGGCGTACGAACTCCTTCGAAAGCTGCCGCTGCGCCTCGCCCCGCGCCTGCCGCTCGTCGTAGCCGTCGGCATAAAAGTAGCGCGACGAGTCGGGCGTGTGCACCTCGTCGATCAGGTAGAGGTTGCCGCCGCGCGTACCGAACTCGTACTTGGTGTCGACCAGGATCAGCCCCTGCTGCCGGGCGATCTCGGTGCCGCGCGCGAAGAGCGCCAAGGCGTACTCGGCCATCCGGTCGAACCGCTCGGCCGGGGCCAGACCGCGTGCGATGATCTCCTCGCGGCTGATGTCCTCGTCGTGCCCGGCGTGCGCCTTCGTAGTCGGTGTGATGATCGGTGCGGGGAAGGCGTCGTTCTCGCGCATCCCCTCCGGCAGCGGCACGCCGCAGAGGGTGCGTCGTCCTGCCCGGTACTCGCGCCAGGCGTGGCCTACCAAGTAGCCGCGCACCACCATCTCGACGGGCACCGGGGCGCAGGCCAGCCCGATGGTCACGTTCGGGTCGGGCACGTGGATCACCCAGTTGGGCACCACGTCGTCGGTGGCGTGCAGAAAACGGGCGGCAATCTGGTTCAGCACCTGCCCCTTGTGCGGAATGGCGCGCGGCAGCACCACGTCGAACGCCGAGATGCGGTCGGTGACCACCACGGCAATCTTGTCGTCGAAGTGATAAACGTCGCGCACCTTGCCCCGGTAAAAGTCCGTCTGCCCGGGAAAGTTGAAATGGGTCTCTTTGATCGCCTGCATGGCGCAAAAGTAGTCGAAGTGCGTGGCGCTTCGGCGCGGGACCGGAGGGTACGTATCACTCGGCAGCAGCAGTAAGCGCCTTGCTGAGCTCCACTGCGGACGTTGCAAAGCCAACTAAAGACCGGCGACCAACGCGGGCAAACGAAGGGATGCCGGCGTTGGTCGCCGGTTTGCCGTTTCCGGTCATGCACCACTCCTCACAAGACCACGTCGAGCGACGCTTCCAGCAGATTCATCACGCCCAGTTCGTCGTAGTGACCGTACGCCTGGTGTAGGTAGGGACGCACCTGATCGGCGTAGACTCGGCGCGGAAGCAGGTCGGGCTGTAGCGTGAAGAAGGGGCGTAGCTCATCGACCAGTTGCGCGCGGGTGCGGAGGTGCGGCACGAACGTCCCGAGGTGCGTACGCTCGCCGTCGGCCATGAGGTAGAGTGCGTGCGGGGCGGGGCTCGCCTCGAAAAGCGCCTCGGGCAGCGTGAAGCCCCCCTTGACGGTCGTGGCGGGGAGGTCTTCCTGCCCTGGGGTCTGCACCAGAAGGTAATGCGTGCTGTCCAGCGTCGGGGTGGTCAGCGCGTAGTGCGTCTCGCTTACCAGCAGCACGTCGTCCTGAAAGAAGCCCATCAGGTCGTAACGGTTCTTAAAGGTCACGCCCAGGTCGCTGCGGGTGGCGGTCAGGTACTGCTTGGTGGGGGGGACCAGCGCGTTGCGCAGCGCCACGACCAGCTCGTTGGAGCGCAGCCCCGTCCGTGAATCATCCGCCGACGCCGACGGGGCGAGTTGGAAGTACCCCTGGTTGGGTGAGAGCAGGTAAGCAGTGGCCGCAGGTGAGCCGAAGCGGAGAGGCGTGTCGGCCTCCAGCTTGTCGCCGGGACGAAGGGGGTTTTCATAAGCCCAAACACTGTCTTGCACCGACACCACGTAGTAGTACTGCGCGTGGGAGGCGATGGCCGGCAGGAAGAAGAGCAGGAAGCAGAGGCAGCGCATGGCAGGTGGAACTAGGTGAACGATACGTTGAACTTAGCCAGGATAAACTCCAGCAATTTGAGGTAGAGGAATAAGAAGATGATGCCGATGTGAAGGTTGAAGAGTAGGTAAGAGAGGATGGTAAGCAGCGCCAGGAAGAACACCTCGTCGAGCGAATTCATCAGGTACGCCCCGAAGCCCGACGTGAAGTGCCGCCGCAGCCAGTAGGGCAGGGTGACCTTCTTCTCGGTGAACACCCGGTAAGATATGAAGCCGTAGCTGACCAGCAGCAGCACTACCCAGCCCGGCGGCACGAACGCCTCGCCGTGGGCCAGCGTCAGGTAAGCGTTGTAGACCACCAGCAGCCCCGGCAGGTAACCCAGCGGCGTTAGGTGCTGGTCGCTCTCAAAGTCACCGATCATGATCATCTTGCCTGCAAACAGCGCCCGCCGGTCCTCGGGAGTCATCACCCGGCCCAGCACCAGCAGTGTCTCCAGATCGTGCACGGCGAAATTAGCTTCCCGCCGGTCCGTGCCCGCCCTGAAATCGGCTGGACGGACCTTAAAATCCACAATCGGCGCGCGGAAACTCGGACGGGAACCGATCAGGTAGAGCAGCCCCCGGTGGCGCACCTTGCGCCCGGAAAGGCGCTCGTACATGGCAGCCGGCAGGGTGGTGCGCTCCCGCTCCATCAGGGGGTACTTCACGAACATGCCCGCCGCCGACCGGTAGCTGCCCAGCGCGTGCGTCACCTCCACCACCGGCGCGATGTGCCGAGTGCCGTCGGCGCTGTATCGGCTGGCGCTCAGCACCTTGTCACCCAGCCGCATCAAGGCGGCCTGCAACGAGCTGTCGGCGGGTGTGGGGTGCTCCAGCAGTACGTCCAAGACCACCAGCGCGGTTTCGTCCCGGTACGCGGCCAGCAAGTCGAGCAGGGCGGCCAGTGGCGCACGGTCGGTCACGGGCAGCTTGCGCGTACCCAGCGTAGGGCGGTCGATCAGGCCCGGGGTCGGCGTCTCGGCTCCGTTCTCGATCTCGATGATCGTCTTGACGCGCGAGACGTCCACGAACAGCACCGCGTCGGGCGGGGGCTTGGCGTCGAAGCCGAGCAGCTCCTTTTTGAACAGGGCCGTCCACTTAGTCAGAAACGCCTCGTTGCCGAAGGCGTAGGGAAGGCCGAGCCAGACGTAGGTCATCAGCAGCATCCAGACCGCGTGCGCCAAACTCCACCAGAGGGCGCGCGGGTGGCGGGGGCGCAGGCGTCGCTGCCACCACACCCGCAGCCGCCGGCGCAAAACGGGGCGCTTAGTCCGCGCGGGGGAAGTAGGCGCTGGTTCGATCACCCCCGTAAGTTACGCCCGAGCCACGTGGCGCCTCACCGGCCGAGGATGAGGAAGGCTCCCCAGTGGTAAGGGTGCGGGTAGCGCTGCCGCAGTTGCCGCTGGGCGGCGGCGAACGCTTCGGCCTTGTCCTGCCCACCGAGCCAGCTCTCGTAGAAGGCCGTCATCAGTTGCTGGGTGGCCGCGTCGTCGACCCGCCACAGGCTCATCACCAGCGCCCGGGCCCCGGCCACGCGGAAGGCCCGCTGCAAGCCGTAGACGCCCTGCCCGTTGCGCACCTCGCCCAGCCCCGTCTCGCAGGCCGACAGCACCACCAGCTCGGTATTGTCCAGGTTCAGATTAGCCGCCTCGTAGGCCGTCAGCAGCCCATCTTCGAC
>JBARYS010000144.1:0-3656 GCA_049648155.1 Catalinimonas sp.
TTGCTCTGGTTGCTCTGGTAGGCCGACGAGCCCCGCCCCGTTACCTGCTCGATTACCGTCCAACTGCTTTGGTCCGACGAGCCTTCGATCACAAAATTGCGCGGCGTGCGCGTCTCGTTGTAGACCGTGTGCACGTCGTATTCGCTCACGCTGATGGCGTTGCCCGCCCCCAGATCGAGCGTGCGGCTCGTCGGCAGCACACTGAGGTTATCCCACAAACCGCCCGACACGCTGTGCCACGCCGTGCCGTTGCCCACCCGGAAGTCGTTTAGGCGCATGCGCCCTTCCGTCGTGTTGGTCGCCGTCACCCGCACCCGCACGTAGCGGTGCCCGCCGGTGGACGGGGCGGCCTGCACGTTGACGGTGATCTGGTCGGTAAAGCCGCCGTCCTGCGTGGTGACCGTCACCGTGGCCGTACCGGCGCTTACGCCCAGCACGACGCCCTGATTGGTCACCTGCGCCACATTCGTATTGCTCGACGTGTAGCTCGCCGCCGGCTGCGTGGCGTTCTGCGGGCTGATGGTGTGCGACAGCGTGTGGTCGTCGCCCTCGGTGAGTTGAATAGAACCTGGGCCGTTGATACTCACGCCCGTGACCGGCACGGTGGTCGGGCTGCCGCCGCCCGCGTCCTGCCCGTAGAAGGCCACCATCGGGCGGCTGGAGATACCGTTTTTCACGGCGATGGCGAAGATGATTTCCTCCTCCTTGTTGATGCGGATCGTCTCGCCGTTGTACTTATAGGCGTTGGTCGGCTTCAGCGGCAGCGAGACGGAACGGATGTCATGGCCGTAGTTCTCGGCCGTGACGTAGTAGATCGTTGCGCCGCTTTCGGCCTGCAGCGTCACGTCGAACGCGCCGTTGTAGGTGCCGCCCGGCACGCTTACCACGGGGCGGTCGGGCATGCTGCCCACCGGCTTGTTCTGCGTCACGTAGCTCATGTTATCGGCCAGGACACCGCTCAGGTTGATCTCGCAGTTGTTGTAGATCAGTAGGCGCGAGTCTTGCTCGGCGTCGGTAGCATTACTGCGCTGCAAATCGAACCCGTCGATGAAGCCGTAGATGGTCACGTTGTCGAGCACGGTGTACCCCTTGGTTTCCATGGCGAAGAAGTGGTCCCAGGTGCCCCTGGCCTCAACCGCTAGGCCCCCATTGGTGCTGCCCAGGCGCATTCCGTCGTCGCGGATGATCTTGGTGTCTTTGAACGTCAGGTTGCGCGTGTACTGCATCTGCAGGCCCTGCCGCCGGGGGTTAAACACCGTGAAGCCCTCGAAGTAGTTCTCAGTGTTAAGCCTGCCGTTCAACTCCAGGTCGACGATCACCAGCCCTCGATTCCCCAGGTGGGACACGTTGTTGCGGAAGAAGTTGATACCTACGTGCGCGGGGCGGGCCGTCTCGCTGCCCCCGCCGATGTTGGGCGTACTGTGCAGCGACAAATCGTACGCCTCGTGGGCGTCTTCGGGCATACGTCGCGTCACGATCGCGTAGCCGGCCATGTTGTGGTCGGTGGCTACGTTGTCCTCCCAGCGCACCGTCGGGCCGCCCGTTGCCCAGAAGCCCACGCCCGTGTGGCCGTGGTCGCCGCGCTCGCGCGTCTTCTCGCTGGCCGCACTGGCGCTCTGGCTCGAGCCGATGGAGTAGATGGCGATGTTGCCGATAAAGCCACCGAGTTCGGTGCCGTTCTCGTCGGTGAAGTGCGAGCCGAACACGCCGAACGAAGCGTTGTTGCGGAACCACACCGAACTCTCGTGGTTCACGTAGCCCCACCCGGGGCTGCCCCACAGCGCGCAGCCCTCTACCTCACCGAACGTGGCGTTCTGGTCCAGGTCGCCGGCCCGGTGGAAGTGCATCGCGTAGCGGGCAATCGAGTTGTCGGTGGCGCTCTGCAGGTCGGCCGTCCGCACGAACGGGATCGACTTGTCGGTGCGGCCCAGCTCTTCGAGTTGGGCGTACTTCATCACCACGTCCTGTGTGTGCATGAACATCAGGTGCCCCCGGCGCGGGATCGACGCTTTGTTCTCCGATTCGATGATCACGTTCCGCGTGTAGTTAGCCACGTAGGGGTACTGGCCCTGAAAGGCGGGGTGGCTGCTGGTCACGGTGCGCTCCTTCGTCGTGGGCCGGTCCAACGTAACGGTGCTGCCGCTGATGCCGGCGACAGTAAAGACTTCGAACTCGTTGGTGTATCCCCCCGAAGGAAATTCGCACTTTGTGCCCGACATGACGATGCGGTCGCCGACCTGCCAGTTGCTCGGGGCCGACTGGAGCGTGACCGTCGAACTGCCCGTCGGCAGCCAGCCGTTGGCCTGCCGCCAGGTGGTTTTGGCGCTGCCGAAGATGCGCACTTTACCCTGCGGAATCACCGCCCGCCCCAGCAGCTCGTAGTCTTCGTTTATGTTGAGCAGCCCTAGGTCGATCAGCAGGATGCGCGCCGTCTTGCCCTGTTGCACCGGACTCGACGCCGTGCCGATCTCGAGCGTACTGCCGGGCCAGGTGGCCAGCGTCTCGACCCGCAGTTCCGTGTTTTTGTTCGTGGCGAAGCGCAGCTTGCCGTCCACGCGCACGTGCTTGAGGCGGGCGGTGATCTGGCCGTCGACCGTGACGGTGACACCCATCGGGATGAGCACGCGCGCGCCGGAGGGCGGCAGGCTACCGCCCCAGGTGGCCGGGTTGGTCCAGTTGCCCGACTGCTGGGCCTGATGGGTCATCTTGGTGTGGGCCATCAGGTCGGCCAGCGCCGGGTGGACCATCCCGCCGTGGTTCGGCGCGGCCAGTGCGGCGGGCAGGGCCAGGCATAGTAAAAGAGGTAAGATATTTTTGAGACAACGAGCAGAGGGAAGATCGATAGTCATGGTGCGTTGAAGGTTGTGTTGGTGGGAAAATGCCGGCGCGTCGCCGGTCGGGTGTTGTTGGGTTGCTGTTACATAAGCGGTGAGATTCGTTAGGTAGAGCGAGCCTTTGACCGGCTCCAAAGGTGATCTCACCCCCAAGGTTCGTATTTTCACACGCAGTGATTCGTGCAAGAGCGACCATTGCTAGTCTCTGACGGACCTGCCCCGAATCGTCATATAAGTTCCATTCCCATGCATAGCCCCCCCCGCCTCCTAATTGCATGATTCCGGGAGGCGTGTGA
Organism: Catalinimonas sp.; assembly: GCA_049648155.1. GTDB lineage: Bacteria > Bacteroidota > Bacteroidia > Cytophagales > Flexibacteraceae > JBARYS01. The sequence goes on from JBARYS010000144.1 coordinate 3,131, forward strand.
ACGGGCCGCCCCCTCCTGACGGCGGAGACCGGCGGTGCCGGGGGTCGGCGGCCAATAGTAGGTCGCGCGGCGGTATCGGAAGTAGCTTCTGTGTCCCCCGTGCCCCCTGCGGCGATCGCTATCTGTGCGTGCCTACTGCTTCATGAGTTTGTGGCAGTAGCCGTTGTGAGCATTGTGAAGGCCCGCAGAAAGCCGCTATTCGCACAACATAAAGACCACCCAACATTCTTTATCTGCATGATACGATCTGCGGCGACTTAAAACACTCGCTCGACTTCGCCCGAGCCGACAAATACCACCCAGCCCGTCACGTGCCGGTAGCCCAGCCGTTGTAGTGAGCCCAAATACTTCTTCCCGCGCTCGTGGTACTCGGGGTGCCGGCCGCCGACTTCGAAGTCGACCACGGTGGCGGTATCGCCTTCCAGCAGCAGACGGTCCACACGGCGCGACTCGCCGCGCCGCGTGAGCACCGAGGCCGCCGTGCGCACCCTGCGCCCCGGACGGCGGCTGAACCACTCGACCAGGG
>JBARYS010000145.1:0-3947 GCA_049648155.1 Catalinimonas sp.
CTACTACGGGGCCGGGGCGTTCGGCCTGAACTGGGATGAGAACCGCTACCGACTCACCTTCGCACCCGGCCACGCGGGGCAGCCCGCCCCCTTGGTCGGCACCGACCCACCCCTGCCCGGCCTAGTGTTCGAAAACCGCGTGCTGACCGGCCCGGTGGGCAGCGGCGACAACGCCTACATCTACGGCGCGCCCTTCTCGCCCTTTCGCTACCTGGGTGGCACCGTGCCCGCCGGCGTCCGCACGTTCACCATTAAAGGCTCGTTGCCCGACCCGGCGGCGGTGCTCGGTCGGCAGTGGCTGACCGCCCTGGGCGCACGCGGCATTCAAGTCGACAGTTTGCGCCCGCGTACGCACAACGCCCCACCGGCCGCGCCACGCACAACGCTGCACGTTCACTACTCGCCCCCGCTGCGCGCGATCGTCCGCGAGCTGAATCTGCACAGCGTCAACCTCTACGCCGAGGCGCTGCTCAAGTCGGTGGGACGGGCGGAGCAGGCGGGCGGCACCACCGCCGCCGGGCTCCAGATCCTGCGCAGGGTGTGGCGAGAGCGCGGGCTCGACCTCTCGCGGGGGTACCGGCAAAAAGACGGCAGCGGGCTGTCGACGGGCAACCTGCTGACCGCCGGCCTGCTGGCCGACCTCTGCGTACAGATGGCGCAAGAAGAGTCGTTCGGAGCCTTCAAAGCTTCGCTGCCCGTGGCGGGCGAGTCGGGCACGCTCCGCAACGTGGGGCGGCGTACGGCGGCGGCGGGCAACGTGCGGGCCAAAAGCGGCACGTTGGGTGGGGTGATCTGCTACGCCGGCTACGCCACCACCCGGAGCGGCGAGCCACTGGCATTTGCCGTGATGGTGAACCACTACGAGGGCGGCTACCGCCGGATGCGTGCTCGCTGGGAGCGCCTCATGGTACAACTGGCCGAGCTGCCGTAGGGCACAAAAAAGCGTCCTGGCGGACGCTTTAGGGAGACATTACTTCTTAGTTGCTTCGGGCGGAGCGGGACGGGCGGGTGCTTTTTTCGTCTGCTCGCGGTGCTTCTGCGCGATCGCCGCACGGCGGATCGAACGGGCTAGCTTGGTTTTCATAAACTTGGCGGTAACGGTGGAAAGGAGCAAAGTATATATTTCGCGCGGATACGCAAATGATTCACCCGACTTAACGACAAGATACAGAAAAAAATTTGCCCTGAGCCCACATTTCGGTTACGTTGCACGCCCCTCGTCCGTCTGCGGATTCACCCGCTCTTTTAGTAAATCCCGGATCTCGGCCAGAAGTTTTTCTTGCTCCGACGGCTGCGGTTTCGCGGTGGGGCCCGGCTTGTTCTCCTCCTCGTCGCGGATGCGCTCGATGGCCTCCAGCGACAGGAAGATGGCGACGGCAATGATGAGGAAGTTGAGCACGATCTCTAGGAACTCGCCGTAGCGGATGGTGACCGCTTCCTTCACTACTTTACCTTGGGGGCCAATCTCGGCCGCCTGCAATACCCAGGCGAGGCTGGAAAACTCGATGTCGGCGATGAGCAGCCCCAGCGGCGGCATGATGATGTCGTTGACCAGCGAATTGGTGATTTGCCCGAACGCCCCGCCGATGATCACACCCACGGCCAGGTCGATGACGTTTCCCCGGAAGGCGAACTTCTTAAACTCGTGATACAGACTCATAGAAGGAAGTTTAGGTGAGTCTAGGCATACGCACCGCGCCCGGAGAGCGTTCGTGGCCGGAGCAACGCCGCGCGCGGCTTACCTTTGGTGCCCCCCCGCGCGGCGCACGCGCGGAATCTCGGCGCTTCCCACTCACTTTTTGCCCCCGCCCCATGATCACGGTGTACACGGACGGCTCGTCGCGCGGCAACCCCGGCCCCGGCGGCTACGGCGCGGTGATGATCTACGGCCAACACCGCCGCGAGCTTTCGGAGGGCTACCGCCGCACCACAAACAACCGCATGGAGCTGCTGGCCGTCATCAAGGCGCTGGAAGCCATCCGCCGCCCCGACTACCCCGTCACGGTCTACACCGACTCGAAGTACGTGGCCGACGCCGTCGAAAAAGGCTGGCTGCGCAACTGGCTGGCAAAGGGCTTCAAGGGCAAAAAGAACGAGGACCTCTGGCGGCGCTTCGACCAGGTGGCGCGCAACCGCACCATCAAGTTCCGCTGGGTGCGCGGCCACGCGGGCAACGTCGAGAACGAACGCTGCGACGAACTGGCCGTGGCCGCCGCGCTCGGCTCCAACCTGCAGGTCGACGACGGCTTCGAACGGATCGCGAAGTAGCGCCCACCGGCGCAGGCAGCCCCGACTTTTGAAGGGTAAGTAGAGTTGCTACAGACGCCGCGTGATGCGCGCCAGCGTCTCGCGCTTCCAAGCCGCGAAGGTGCCCGCCAAGATGTGCTCGCGCGCCGTACGCACCAGCCAGAGGTAAAAGGTGAGGTTATGCACGCTGGCGATCTGCGGGCCGAGCATCTCCTTGGTAGCGAACAGGTGGCGCACGTAGGCGCGGGTGTAGTGCGTGCTCACGTAGCCGCCGAGGGCCTCGTCGAGGGGCGCGAAGTCTTGCTTCCACTTTTCGTTGCGCAGGTTCATGATGCCCTCGGTGGTGAAGATTCCGCCGGTACGGGCGTTGCGCGTCGGCATCACGCAATCGAACATGTCGACGCCCAGAGCGATGCACTCCAAGAGGTTGGCGGGCGTGCCGACCCCCATCAGGTAGCGCGGCCGGTCGGCGGGTAGGATGGCGCAGACGCGCTCGGTGATCTCGTACATGTTCTCGGCGGGCTCGCCCACGCTCAGGCCCCCAATGGCGTTGCCGGGCTGGTCGTGCGCGGCGGCCTCCTGGGCCGAGGCGCGCCGCAGGTCGGCGTAGGTGCTGCCCTGCACGATGGGGAAGAACGCCTGTGGGTAGCCGTAGCGCCCCTCCGTCTCCCGGAACCGCGCGATGCCCCGCCGCAGCCAGCGGTGCGTCAGCTCCATCGAACGGCGGGCGTATTCATAGTCGCACGGATAGGGTGGGCACTCGTCGAACGCCATCGTGATGTCGGCCCCAATGGTGCGCTGGATATCGACCACCCCCTCGGGCGTAAAGTGGTGCGTGGAGCCGTCGATGTGCGAGCGGAACGTGACGCCCTCCTCCTTGATCTTGCGGTTCTCGGCCAGCGAGTAGACCTGGTAGCCGCCGCTGTCGGTCAGGATGGGGCGCGACCAGCCGTTGAAGCGGTGCAGCCCGCCCGCCGCCGCGAGCACGTCGAGGCCCGGCCGCAAATACAGATGGTAGGTATTGCCCAGGATGATCTGCGCGGCGATGTCGTCGTACAACTCGCGCTGGTGCACGGCCTTGACGGTGCCCAGCGTGCCCACGGGCATGAAGATCGGCGTCTCGACGGGGCCGTGGTCGGTGTGAAAACGCCCGGCGCGGGCGCGGGTGTGCGGGTCGGTGCCCAACAGTTCGAAGCGCATCCGACAAAGGTACCGGTAGCAGAGTGGGAAGGCCGCAGGCGCTCAACCCCGCGCAAAACTACCAGGGAAGCGGTTTTGCGTACAGTCGCGCAGTTGAGTAGGGTCCTCATTTCTCCACGCAGCCGGTTCTATTGAGGTGTCGGTCGCTTTCAGAAAAGCATCTGAAGAGGCGGCGATCAGTCCATCAAAAGACCAAAAGTCAAGCGACCAAGCAACCAAACGACTAACCTATCAGATCTCTCCCATGACGTACATCTGGTCGAGGGTTGGGGTGGGGCTGCCGCCGGTGGGTTCGAGCGTGACGGCGTAGGCCTGCGCGTTAGGTACGGCGGCCACGGCTTGCAGTTCGGCACCGCCGGTGGGCAGATTGAACACGCCCATGCTGACCGGCTGCCCCCCGGCGATGCCCCAGAGTTGATACTGCTTGCCGGCGGGCGGCACCGGCAGGTCGACCACTTGCAGGTAAGCGCGGCCCGAATCGGCGTAGACCACGGCACGGG
>JBARYS010000146.1:0-3128 GCA_049648155.1 Catalinimonas sp.
GACCTGAACGGTCTGCCGTTCGACCGCGCCCGCCGCCGCGACGTACGATTGCACGGCCGAAGTGAGCGGCTTACCCGCCGTCGTGGCCGGGCTCACAAAATCTGACGCGGAGCCGCGCGGAAACACCACCGTGCAGCGCACCAGTCCCGAGGCGGGATCTTCAGCCACGACGGTCTCGACGGGCAAGTCGGTAGAGTCGTTCAGGCGGAGCCAGACGCGGTGGGCGTCGCGCAGTACCCCAGCGTGCGTCACGACCGAGCCGCGCGGGTCGATGCGGACGCCCTGCCCCTCGCGCAGGGTTTGGCCGTTTCTCACCTCGGCGCGGAGGCGGAATACGGGGGTTTGCGCTTCGGCCCAGCGGAGGGGGGCGAGCGTCGTCAAGAGGGTCAGGATCAGCAGGTTGCGCATGGACGAGGGGGAATGGTCGGTTGCCGATAAAATTCAGCGGCACGACCTGGGGGCGGTTCACGAAACCGGCCGGTTTCCTACGTGGATGCGATTTGGGGCGCGTCCACCGACGTACCCCCGGCCGCTGTCCCACGTACCTGAACCCGATGAAGCTCTCCCCCACCCTGACGCGGCTGATGCTGAACGGCTTCCCGCCGCTGCTCTTCAACGGCATCCGCATTACGCACCTACAGCCCGACTTTCTGCGCCTCACGGTCCGCATCCGGTCGTCGCTGCTGAACCGCAACCTGCAGCGGACCATTTTCGGCGGCACGATCTTCAGCGCGGCCGACCCCTACTACGCCATCCTCTACTGGCAACTGATGTACCGGCGGGGGCTGCCCACCGAGGCGTGGCTCAAGCAAGCCGAGATCGACTACCACCGCCCCGGCAAAACCGACCTGCGGCTGCATTTCCGCCTCACCGGGGCCGACGCACGGGACGCTGAGCAGGCGCTACGGCGGGAGGGGAAGTTCGAACGGTGGCACGAAGTGGAGGTCCGTGACCGGCACGGCAGGGTCTGCGCCACGGTGCGCACGCTGGTACACCTCCGCCTGCGCAACCTGCGGCGCGCGCCCACCCCCGCCGCGACCGACGCCCCGTAACCCGGCCGGACGGCGGGTCGTTTTCGGAGCGTAACGCGGACGGACCGCCGTCATTTTTTCAGAAGGCTCAAGGATCCACTTACTCTTTTATCTACCCGTCATGGCTACTTCAACGAACGATCAATTCGACGCAATCATCATCGGCGCCGGACAGGCGGGCAACCCCCTCGCCAAGGCCTTCGCCTCGCACGAGCAGCACGTGGCCGTGGTGGAGCGCCATCTGGTCGGCGGCTCGTGTATCAACTACGGCTGTACGCCCACCAAAATCCTGATTGCCAGTGCGCACGCCGCCCACGCCGTACGGCGTGCGGACGACTTCGGCCTCGCGGCGGGCGACCTGCGTGTGGACATGCCGCGCGTGCGGCAGCGCAAGGACAGGCTGATCGAGAAGTTTCGGGAGAGCACGCTGAGCAGCCTCGAAGAGAGCGAGTACATCAAGCTCATCCGTGGGGAAGCCCGCTTCGTCGACCCGCACACGCTGACGGTGAAGCTGTCGGACGGCGGCGAGCGGCACATCACCGCCCCGAAGATTTTCATCAACACCGGCTCCTCGCCGCTGCTGCCGCCGATCGACGGGCTGAAGGAGGCCGAGCCGCTGAACTCGACCACGGTGATGGACCTCGAAGAGGTGCCGGAGCACCTGGTCGTGCTGGGCGGCGGCTACATCGGACTTTCATTCGGACAGATGCACCACCGCTTCGGCGCGCGCGTCACCGTCGTGGAGAGCTCCGGCGAAATTCTGAGTGGGCTGGAAGACGCCGACGTGGCCGACGGCCTGAAGGAGATACTCGAAGAAGAGGGCGTGGCGTTCAAGATGAACACGCGGCTGACCAGTGCCCGCCGCCTGGACAACGGCGAGCTGGAGCTAACCCTAGAGCCGGCAGAGGGCGAAACGCAGACGATCAGGGCGTCGCACCTGCTGGTAGCCACAGGCAGGGAGCCAAACACGAAGGCGCTGGACTTGGAAAAAGCGGGCGTGACGGTCGACGACGAGGGCTACGTGGAGGTGAACGACCACCTGGCGACCAGCACGCCGGGCGTCTGGGCGCTGGGCGACGTCAAGGGCGGGCCAGCCTTCACGCACGTGGCGTACGACGACTTCCGCATCGTGCGTAACCACCTGTTCGAGGACGGAACGCGCGGCGTAGACGACCGCACCCTGACCTACACCGTTTTCACCGAACCGCAGTTGGGGCGCTTCGGGCTTACCGAAGAGCAAGCCAAGGAGCAAGGCGTGAGCTACCGCGTGGCGAAGATGCCGATGGAGTACGCCGCCCGCGCCGTCGAAACCGGCAACCCGGAGGGCTTCATGAAGATCCTGGTCGACAACGAGGACAAGCTCATCGGCGCGGCCATTCTGGGGCTACAGGGCGGCGAGATTGCCATGCTGCTGAAGGTAGCCGCACGCGGCGGCCTCACGTACCAGACCGTGCAGGAGATGGTGCTGGCCCACCCTACCTTGGCCGAAAGCCTCAACAACGTGTTTAGCTTCTTGGAGGAAGCCACCGAAACGGCTTAGCGCCCTATCGAGGTGAAGAGAACGGCGGTTGCGAAGTATCTTCACCTCGCTAACGCGCCTGTCGCCCGGCGAGATCGTCCGTGGCCCTCCACTTCTTTGCCCGTTATGCTTAGAAATTTCAGCCAACGTCCGCTCTGGTCTAAATTATGGGCCGTGCTCGTCTGCCTCGGGGCAGTGTTCGTGCTCGCGCGCCTTCTCACGGGCGGGCTGACTTCGTTCGACTACGCCGTGATGGCCTTCACGCACGTGTCGATCCTCGTCGACGTCCTGTTTGTATCGGGCGGCCCGACGCGCAACGCACGGCCGTCGCGGGGTCAGTAGGTGCCCGCCGCCAGCATCACCAACGTACAGCCCTCCACAGTTTCGATGCCTTCGGCACGTGCTTTTGCTTCCAGTTCGTCGTTCTCGGTGCCGGGGTTGAACACGATGCGCTTGGGCCGCAGCGAGAGAATGTAGTCGTAGAGGTCGGATTGGTGGCGTGGACCCACGTAGAGCGTCACGGTGTCGACGTCGTCCACCTCGGGCTGGTCATTCAGGATGGCGAGGCCCGCCACGGC
>JBARYS010000147.1:0-6914 GCA_049648155.1 Catalinimonas sp.
CTCCCCTCCTGCCCCGCCCGGTCGGCGTCGGCCCGCAGCAGCTCGAGCGTGCCCCGCAGTTGGTAGAGCTGCTGGGCCAGGGCGGTCTGCTCACGCACGAAGCGGTCGTAGGCGCGGCTCTGCTCCACGATCTCGGCGAGGTAGCGCGTCCGCTCAGGCGGAATCACGTAGACCTTTTCAGAGCGCGCCCCGCCCGCCTCGAAGCCGGACTGCAGGTGCGCCGCGCCGGTCTTCTCGACCAGCACGTCCATCAGGCGGCGGTAGAGTTGGTTGGTGCCGGGATCCATGAACTGCGACGCGATGGTGCCGAACACCGGCAGCAATTCGGGGTCCTGGTCCCACAGTTGGCGGTTGCGTTGGTACTGCTTCCGCACGTCGCGCAGGGCGTCGAGCGCGCCCCGCTTGTCGAACTTGTTGATGGCGATCAGGTCGGCGTAGTCGAGCATGTCGATCTTCTCCAACTGCGTGGCCGCCCCGTAGTCGGCCGTCATCACGTAGAGGGCCACGTCGCAGTGGTCGACGATGGCCGTGTCCGACTGCCCGATGCCCGACGACTCGACGATGATCAGGTCGTAGCCGGCCGCGCGGCACACGTCGATGGCGTCCTGCACGTGGCGGCTCAGCGCCAGGTTGCGCTGCCGCGTGGCCAGCGATCGCATGTAGACGCGCTGCCGCTGCCCCTCGGGCGGGTGCAGGGCGTTCATGCGGATGCGGTCGCCCAGCAGCGCCCCCCCACTCCGCCGCCGCGACGGGTCGACCGAGATCACCGCCAGCGTCCGGTCGTCGAAGTCGAGCAAGAAGCGCCGTACCAACTCGTCGACCAGCGACGATTTACCCGCGCCGCCCGTGCCCGTCACGCCCAGCACCGGAGCTACGCGCGTGGCTCGTTCGATCTGAGCTTCCAACACCTCACGCACGCCGGCGAAGGCCTCGCCGTGGTTCTCGGCCACCGTGATGAGCTGCGCCACGGCCTTGGGAGCCCGCTCGCGCAGCTTGTCCACCTCGCCGTTTAACTGCGCGGGCGTCTTGGTCGGAAAATCGGCTCGGCGCAACAAGTCGTTGATCATCCCCTGCAGACCCATCGCGCGGCCGTCGTCGGGCGAGTAGATGCGGTCGATGCCGTACGCGTGCAGCTCGTCGATCTCGCGGGGCAGAATGGTGCCGCCGCCGCCGCCGAAGATTTTGACGTGGCCCGCGCCGCGCTCGCGCAGCAGGTCGTACATGTACTTGAAAAACTCCACGTGCCCCCCCTGATACGAGGTGACGGCGATGGCCTGGGCGTCCTCCTGAATGGCGCAGTCGACGATCTCGGCCACCGAACGGTTGTGGCCCAGGTGAATCACCTCGGCCCCCGACGATTGCAGGATGCGCCGCATCAGGTTGATGGCCGCGTCGTGGCCGTCGAACAGGCTGGCGGCCGTCACGATGCGGACGGGGTACTGGAGTAGGTAGACTTCGGAGTCGGTGGTGGTAGGAGCAGCCATAGCAGATCGTTTGATGGTGAAAAAGTGAGCGCGGGGTGGTGGGGCGCTTTCGCAAAAATACCCAGGGGCGGCTGTCCGGGGTTCGCGATTGGAGCGGTATCGTTCCGTCGCACGGACTCAGGTCTCCGAGTCGCAAACACGCGTACAAGCTTCCTCGTGTGCAGGACCTACGATTTTGACGGAAAAGTCACTGACACTTCGAATAGGGACGGTCGGCACCTACCTGAAAACATCTTCTGTTAAACATATCTTTAAGAATTATATCACGAATTGTTTGATCTAATCCCGAACGCTTTTCGGTGTGCGCATCCAGGGCTACGCCCATCCGTTGCGCTTGAAAAGCCGTAACTTGAAGTATGGAACCGCTACTCGCTCCACTGCTGAACTCCCCCCGCCTGCCGGAATACGTCGCCGAACTACAACCTGCCCTCGAACGGGAACGCGCCGACCGCGAAGCGTTCTGGGCCGACCTGACCAAGGCCGAAAAGTCGGAGTTCATCAACGGTAAGGTCATCACGCGGTCGCCCATCCGACGGCGGCACGGCCGGGCATCCGACCTTCTGTTCGGGTTGATGAACGCTTTTGTCAACGCTCATGACCTGGGCTGCGTCGGCCACGAGAAGTACGCCGTATCGCTGACGCGCAATGTCTACGAGCCAGACGTGTGCTACTGGCAAAAAGAAGTGGCCGATGAATTTACTGACGAACAGCTACAGTTTCCCGCGCCCGATTGGATCGTCGAGGTGCTTTCGGAGAGTACCGAGCGCACCGACCGGGGCATCAAGTTCGAAGATTACGCCGCCCACGGCGTGCGGGAGTACTGGCTCGTCGACACCGAGCGACGGGCGGTAGAGCAGTATCACCTGGTGGAAGGCCGGTTCGAGCCGGCGACGCGCGTCGGTGCAGGGGACCGCCTCCGCTCGCGGGTGCTGCCGGACTTTGCCGTACCCGTAGCCGCGCTGTTCGACCCGGTGGCCAACGCCGTCGCCCTTGCGGAGTTGCTGAAAAACTAAGCCGTCACGGCCAGCTTACCTTCGCTTAGCTCCGCAAGTTGGGCGTACGACAGCTCGCAATTGATCCAGGCGGGGTCCAGGTCGGCGTCCAGACGCTCGTAGAACCGCACGGCGGCGGCGTTGTCTTCCGCCACTTGCCACTTCATCTTACGGGCACCGGCGGCGACGCCCGCCTCGGCCAGGGCGTGCATCAGCTTCTGCCCCACGCCACGCCCGCGTGCCGCCCGCGTGATGATCAGGTCTTCGAGGTAGAGAGTCTTGCCCTTCCAGGTGGAGTAGGTGAAGTAGTAGATGGCCGCGCCGATGATCTCGCCCTCGACCTCAGCGACGAAGAAGCGGAAGTGGCGGTCGGGCCCGAAGGCGTCGTCGCGCATCTGCGCGGGCGAGTTGTCGATGTAGTCGGGGTCGTGCTGATGGTGAACGGCCAGCTCTTCCACGAGCGTGTAGAGGGTGTCGATGTCGGCGGGCGCGCCGGGGCGGATGATCGTTGCGGAGCGTTTGTCCGTCATAAGTAGAAGAGGTTAGCGAGGAAGCGGAAGATCGTCGTGGGTACTACACCGGTGGTCCCCGGTGAGTTCTGACAGGATTTATTCTGCGAAGAATCTTATCGACCTTTACCCGGGGACTGTCTCCCTTCAAAAACCGCGCGTGGCTTTCGACGTACACGTCGTAAATAGACGCATACGACAGGCTGTGAACGAACGAAGCGGGGCGGCCACCCCGGCCACTTGCAACCGTTCGACGACCTGCCGAACACGTCTGATACTTCAACCTGCTTCTCACACCATGCGCAAACGTTACTGGATTCCCCTGCTCATTTTGGTGCTGCTGGTGGCTTTCCGCATCGCACTGCCCACCATCGTGAAGAATTACGTCAACAAGACGCTCGACAACCTGGAAGGCTACACCGGCTCGGTCGACGACGTTGACATCGCCCTCTATCGGGGCGCGTACGCCATCGACAGCCTGAAGATCGAAAAGCTGGAAGGCGACAACCCGGTGCCGTTCGTGGCCATCGACCGGATTGACCTCTCGGTGCAGTGGAATGCCCTCCTTAAAGGGCGTGTGGTGGGTGAGATCGCGCTGCTCTCGCCCGACCTCAACTTTGTGGCGGCCAACGACGCCGGCGAGGGCGGGCAGTCGGGCCAAGAGGCCGACTGGACGCAGACCGTGAAAGACCTGATTCCGCTCGAAATCAACCGCTTCACCATTAAGGACGGCACCATCCGCTACCTCGACCCCGCCGCCAGCCCGAACGTAGACATCTCGATTGAAAAGATGCAGTTGGAGGCCCTCAACCTGACTAATGCCGACGACAGCACCGTGGCCCTCCCCTCGTCGCTGAGCGTGACGGGCACCTCCATCGGCGGCGGACAACTCAACCTGAACGGCAAGCTGAACATCTTGAAGCAGACGCCCGACCTGGACATGAACATGGAGTTCGAAGGCATCAACGTGCCTGACCTGAACGACTTTCTGGAAGCCTACGCCAAGGTGGACGCCGAGAAGGGGCAGCTGGCCATTTACAGCGAGATCGCCATCAACGACGGGGCCATCGAAGGCTACGTCAAGCCGATCCTGACCGACCTGCAACTCTTGAGCCTAAAGGAAGACGCCGACAAGCCGCTCCGCGCGATCTGGGAGGGTGTGGTAGGCCTCGTCACGAACATTCTTGAGAACCCAAAGGAAGACCAGTTTGCCACCAAGGTGCCCATCACGGGCAACCTGAACCAGTCGGAGGTGGGCGTAATGCCGACGGTCTGGAACGTTTTCCGCAACGCGTTCGTCCAAGCTTTCGCCCGGCAAACCGAGGGCGAAATCGACTTCAGCGACGCCGGGTAGTTCAGGACAGCAGCAACCCTCCCCGCAGGGTGGTGACCGCCCGGCCGGTCAGCGTCATGCGTTCGCCGTGCAGCACGACGCCCAGCGTGCCGCCGCGCGTCGACGCCTGGTGCGCCCGAAAGCTCTCTTTGCCGAGCCGCCCGGCCCAGTAGGATGCCGGCGCGCAGTGCGCCGAGCCAGTCACGAGGTCTTCCGCAATGCCGCACGCGGGCGCAAAGAAGCGCGACACGAAGTCGCATTCACCTTCGCCCGGGAGCCGTCACGATGAAGTCGCGACTCTCCGGCTATCAATCTGTAGCCACTCTGTTGGGTTAACGGACGGGCCGACGCACCCTTTCACCCGGCAACCCAGCCATCCAGTAACCAAAAAATCACCCGTCTACGAGTTCGTCGTTACGCCACTCGCCGCTCGCGATGACTTCGCCCTTTTTGTTGTAGAAGGTGCCCTGGCCGTGGCGTTGGTCGTCGCGCCAGCCGCCGACGAACTTGTCGCCGTTGGGCCAGTGGTAGGTGCCCTGACCGTGGCGGCGGTCGTCGCGGTATTCGCCCTCGTAGTACTGGCCGTCGGGCCAGAAGAAGGTGCCCCGGCCGTGACGTTGGTTGCTGCGCCACTCGCCCTCGTAACGGCTGCCGGTGCTGAGCAGGGCCACGCCGCGCCCGTTGGCCTCGCCCCCTTTAACTTGCCCCACGTAGGTGACGGCCGTACCCTTGGCGTTCTTGAAGGTCAGGTACTCGCCGAACGATTTACGCGCCACCAGCCCCTTTAGCTTGTCGAGTTGCGCCTGCGTCTTGGCGAGGGCAAAGTTGAGCGAGTCCACCCGACGTGCTTCGGCGGCCGCGCGCTCCTCGCCCACGCGCACCGTGTCGCGCACCGACAGGAAAGACGGCCCCGAGGCGAGGCGGTCTCGCATCCGCACCAGGGTGTCGAGCAGGGCGAGGCGTGGGGCAATCAGGTCGGGGGAATTTCCGGTGTCGCGTTGCGCCTCGTAGGCCCGCCGCGCCCCCGCCAGGTCGCCGAGCAGCAGCAGTGAGTCGACGCTCAGCACGGCGCGTTGGGCGGCGGCTTCCGCTTCGGCCCGCTCGGTCCGCGCCTCCACGTCGGCCATGCGTCCGCGTAGCTTAAAGTAACCGCCCCCGAAGTAGCCCGCTGCGGCGGCAAGCAGGAAGAGCAGTCCACCGGCGACGAGGGCATTCTGGGTGTTCTTCTTCATAAGGGTCAATCGGTCATGTGGATGGCGGGCAGCTTGTTCTTCACGCGCCGGAAGTCGGGCGAGAAGTAGGCGTGCAGCCGACAGGTCCACCTCTGCTTGTAGAACGCGCCGTCGGCCAGGTCCTGCCCCTGTGAGTACATCAGGCCGGTGGCGAGCGTGAGGCGCGGCGTGAGAATGTAGCCGAACGAGGTGTGCAGCCGGAGGTCTTCGAAGGGGCTGTCGACCACGGACTTGCCGCTCTGCATGATCACCTCGGCCTCGGGGGCGACGTAGAAGGCGTGCGTGGAGAGCGTCTTTTTGTTGACGGGAATTTTAAGCGTCATCATGTAGCGCCAGCGGTTACGAAAGATCCACTCGCTGCCTTCGCTGAAGCCGCGCGTCCAGCGGTGCTCGATGCGCACGCGGTTATAGACCATCAGGCGCGACATCGGCATGGCGAAGAGGTATTCGTGCCAGATACGCCACTCGGGCACCACATTCCGGTCGTCGGGGCGTTCGGCTGAGGGTGCGGCGGTGTTGAAGTTGACGCGCAGCACGCCGCCCACGCTCATCTTAAATTTTTTGGAGAAAAGGTAGCCCAAGGCGTGGCGGTTGTAAAGTTGCGCCACCTGCCCGGCCAGCGGCACACGCTCGGTCTCCTGAAAACGAAAGTGCGTCTGCGCCACCCAGAACACGCGGTTCGTGAGGCGCACGGTGCCGTAGGTGTTGATCCACAGCCGCCCGATCGGCTCTCCGTAGACCGCCCGCGTGGGTGACGCGCCGCTTTTGTCCTGCGCCCGCAGCGAAGCGGCCCCGCTCGCCAGCAGCAGAGCGGTCAGCAGCAGAGAGTAGAGGTAACGCATCGTCGGGGAGGTTAAGAGGGCATCACACCGAGCAACTGCAACACCTCACGGGCGTCGCGCGAGCGGCGGAGCTTGCGTTCGATCTTGGTAGTGTTTTCGTCGCGCAGGGCCAGCATCCGCCGGTGAACGGCCGCCAGCGTGGTGCGCACGCCCCGCGCCTCGTCGCACGACATCTCCTCACGCACGCGGCCGAGCAGGTAGGGCAGCAGCGTCTGCTCGTAGGTCTGCACGAGGCGCGGCTTGACGTCCTCCTCCATCACCGTGAAGGTAAACGGATTGAAGACCTCGTCTTTGTAAGCCGTCCGGATGGTGTCGGTGCGGGCGGGCAGCGCGGCCAGCGCCGCGATCAGCCCATTCATCTCGTCGAGACATTCGAGCAGCACCGCCTGATCGACGCCGCTCTCGCCCGCCAGGTAGGCTTCCAGTTGGGCGTTGGCGGCCCGCTTCACCCGTCCGACGGCCCCGCCGGCCGGCGCGTCGGTGCGTGGGCCGAGCGAATCGGCCCGGTCCAGCAGCACGGTC
>JBARYS010000148.1:0-1543 GCA_049648155.1 Catalinimonas sp.
GGCGCAGGCGTTCTAGGACGCTACGCGGCTCGTCGTCGGCTTGAGCGAACGCGCTCGGGGCGGGGGCAGACTTACCGGGGCGGATCTGCACCACCAGCGGGTGCGGCTTGGTGGCCGTCTCGGCGGCGGCCTCCCCGTTAGAGGCCAGGGCGGTGGCCGGCACCACGGTCGGCATGGGCTCCGGCAAGGTCTGCGCTTCGGCCGCCGCCGGGGCCGTTCCGTGCGCTTCGGCCACCAGCGTTTGCGTGGGCAGCGGAGCGCTCGGCCGAACAGTGGGCGTCGACGGAGCGGTGGACGGCGTCGGCGGAGCGGTCTTTTCCATCGGCTCCACCCGCGCGACCAGCAGTTGGGGCGCTACTTCAACCCGCACGGTGTCGGTCATCACGGCCCCGAGCAGGGGCGCATCAGCCGGTACGTCGGCCGCACGGTAGCTTAGGTAAGCCACCAGCGGCAGCAGCACGGCGGCTGCCCACCAGTAGTAGGCTGGGCGGCGCTTTAACGGCAGCGCGGCGTCCAAGTCGGCCTCCAGCCGGTTCCAGACGTGTGGCGCCGGCGACTGGGCGTGGTCGCCGAGCCGGCGGGCGAACAGATCGTCCAGGGGGTTATTCGAGTCCTGCATAACTAGCTTTTTTTTTACCGATCGCTTCTTGCTGCCGCAGATAAGACTGCAACAACGCGCGCGCGCGGCTCAGTTGAGATTTCGACGTGCCGGGGGAGATGTCGAGCTGTTCAGCGATCTCCTGGTGCGAATACCCTTCGATGGCGTAGAGGTTGAAAACCGTCCGGTAACCGGTCGGCAGCCGCTGCACCAGTTGCAATAGGTCGTCGGCTTCGAGAGCGGTGTCGACACTGTTCTCGTCGGGCGTGCGGTCCAACACTTCGGCCTCCACGTGGGCGTACATCAGCTTCTGCTTGCGCACCTGCATCAGCGCCTCGTTCACCACGATGCGCCGAATCCACCCCTCGAAGCTGCCCGTTGCGGCGTACCGGTCTAGGTTTTGAAACACCTTCGCGAAGGCCCGCAGCAGCGCGTCCTCGGCCTCGTATTCGTCGCGCAGGTAGCGCCGGCAGACCACCAGCATCTTGGCGGCGTGTTGCTCGTAAAGACGCCGCTGTGCCGCCCGCACGCCCCGGCGGCAGTCGCTCAGCAGCGCAGCTTCGTCTCGGTAGTCGGCGGGGTGGGGTTTGGTAATGCGTAGCCTCATGCTTCCGGGGTTCAGAGGGAAGATGCCCCGTGCGGCGAAAGGGTTGCAGGAGAGCAGAAAAAAAGTGCGAAGCCGGGCGGCGGCGGGGCGTTTATAAAACCTTAAAGAAAATTTAACACGATATATGAGTACAAACTGCCCCCCGTTGAGATAACTTTACTCGTACTTAGTTACCTATTACCACAGTTCTCTATGCAAACCGGCAAAGTAAAATTTTTCAATGAGGAAAAAGGCTTCGGATTTATCGTTTCGGACGATACTAACGAAGACATTTTCGTGCACTCTACCGGCCTGACCCAAGAAATCCGCCAGAACGACCGGGTCTCTTACGACGTCAA
>JBARYS010000149.1:0-4527 GCA_049648155.1 Catalinimonas sp.
TATCATCCAAACCTGCCAAAATTTCGGGTTTATCGCGCCGCTCGTACAGCACCGCGCAAAGGTAGGCGAGTCGCGGTAGAGTCGGGCGGCAAACTCAGACGAGGGCGGGCGGCGTGGGCGTTACCCAAGAGCTGCTCGGCGCGCCGGTAGGGTCGGACGACTCGTTGCGCTTGCGGGGGTCGTCACGGTTGGCGCTCAGTAAGAAGAACCCCATGGCCGCCACGAAGGCAATCGGCCCCCAGACCTTCAGCGCGGACGCGCGCGACTTCTCCGCGTTCCAGAAAACGGCAAAGCCGGGCCGGATCAGGCCGATGACGAGCATCATTCCCGCACCGAACGTGAGGGCTAATAGGATCAGGCTGAGGGTTTCCATGTAAACGTTTGGAGAAGTGAAAGGGTAATCCTACGGCCGTAGCACGAACCGGCCGGTCCGGGGCCGACCATCGGGCTGCATGAGGCGGACAAAGTAAAGCCCGGCGGGCGTATCGTGCAACCGGAGCGTGCGGTCGGCAGGCACCGGCCCGCTCCGTAGGGTCTGGCCGAGTCCGTTTAACAGAGCGTACGTACTGCCCCGGGGGAGGTTCCCGCCGATGCGCACGTGACCCTTGGCCGGGTTAGGGTAGAGCAGCAGCCGGGCCGAAGCCCCGGGCGGGTCGAAAGCGGTCGTCACGACGATCTGTTCGTTGTAAACCGGCAGCCGCAGTTGCGTGGGGCGCTCGGTCGAGAAGTGGACCGTCTGGGTAGCCGGGCGCGGGCTCAGTGTCTCCCCTCCGAAGGTGTACGTGCGGCCGTCGTTCGGGCGGCGGCGGAAGAACTCGTTCTCCTCGATGGGCAGGTTCGGGTTCGATTGGTAGCGGGGCCAGTTGCTGCTGCTGACCAACACGCGCAGGCGGTGCCTCCGGCCGAAGGTGTGCGCCAGCGGCAGCAACCGGAAGTCATAGGCGTAGACCGAGTCGGCGGCGACGTTCGTGAAGGGGGCCGCGTCGGCGTCCCCACCCTCCACGAGGCGGCGAGCGTAGGCACGTGCCCGGGCGTTCACCACCCCCTCGGTGATGAAGTAGGCACGGCCGTCGGGATAAACGTCTAACAGTCGCACCACAAAGTCGGTCGAGGTCGGGCTACCCGGCTCAGCCTCGTCCGGCGAGGTAGCGGCAAACAATCGCATCTCCGGAAAACCGATCACGCTCAGGGTGTCGGCCAAGGGTGCGGTGTCGAACTGGAGTACGTCTGCGCGGTCCATCGTCAGCGGAGCCCACCGTTCGTCGGCGAGGTCAATCGGCCCCTGGTTGCGCTGCCCGTCCGCGAGGCTCAGGACCATGTTGCCGCCGCCCACGGTGCCCACCGGCGCGTTGGGGTCGTGCGTGTAGCGCAGCGTACCCGCCGCCCCGCCGCCCAACAGCGTGTCGGCGGTGCCGTCGGCGCGCAGGTAGAAGGGCCGCAATGTGGTCAGCGTGTCGAGGGGAAAACGTTCGGCGGCCCGCCAGTGGTTGCCCGCCGCCTCGTTGCCCGCGACGGTATCGTTCAGCGGGCCGCCCACCCAAAAGCGTACGCTCGGCACTCCGTTGGGCTGTCCGGCGTCGAACTCAATCGACCGGGGCGTGAGCACCTGGTTGGTGGTGTCGCCGAAGAGCGACGTGTCGGTGGCCGGAATGTCGAACGACGTGCTGAAGGGCGGCAGAAAGGGCAGCAGTTGCACCTCCACCCGCACATCCGGCAAGCCCGCCCCGCCGTTGAGGAAGTTCACGAAGTCGAGGTAGCTCACGGCGTAATCTTCGGAAGGGAACCGCACCCGCACCGGCGAATTGGCCGAGTCTACAAACTGCCACCCGTTGGCGGGCAGCACCACGGTCGGCGTACCCAGGAAGTTGCGGTACCAGCTCACGACCTCCGACTGGAGCAGCGGCAGGAGTTGTCCGACCTCGTCGAGTTGGCTGAAGTCTACGCCCAGCACGTCGGTCACGCTCGCGGGCAGTTGGGCGGCCCCACGCCAGTCGCCCACCTCACGGCTACCGATGGTCTGATGCGTCCAAGGGCCGATGATGAGCTTCTGGTAAGGTTGCAGTGCCGGGGCGAGGGCGGCGCGGCTCCGCTCGTAAGTCTCGATCTGGCCGTCGACGAAGATGTCCCACCAGCCCGTGATGTGGTAGGCGGGCACCTGCATGTTCGTGTAGCGACTGAAGGTCCCGTCGGCGTCCCCCTCGCCGGTGGCGTCGACCGGCGCGCGGCTGATGTCCAGGTCGGCCCGCACGGCCGCGTCGGGATAAGAGGCGCGATTCAGCACCGACCAGGCGTCGACGGCGCGGCGCTGCACGGCGGGAATGTTGTCGAGACCGTAGTCGTAGGGCGTATGCAGCGTGTTGTAGACCGACGTGTCGGAGGCGTCGAGCACCAGATTGTCGGTCACGGTACCGAGCCAGGTGGCGATCAGCGCCTCGCGGAAGGTGCCGTTCGGAAAGCCTGTGCTCTGATAGAACTCACCCGAAGCCACCACCGGCATGAGGCACTTCAGGCCGGGCGCGGCGGTGTCAATGCGGTGCGCGGCGGCGGCCTGTAGCTGCGTGTTGCCCAGCGCAGAGGCCCCGAACATCCCGATGCGCCCGTTCGTCACGAGGCTGTCGTTATCATCCACCAGCGAGTCGCCGTTCGAGTCGCGCCGCAGTTCGTTCAGCACGTACTGAATGGTCTGCCGGCCGTCTTCGTCGTCGTTGGCCTCGGCCCCGGCGGTGGTATCGAGCGGCGAGCCGAACGCGTGGTAGGGGTTCTTGCTCCAGCCGTCCGAATACATCGGGATGTAGGTACCCTCCGAGTCGTACTGGCCGCGCACGTTCTGCACCACGGCGGCGTAGCCCAGCAGGTTCAGCAGCACCCCCAGCGGCGAGCTGTCGATGCCGTAGGGCGAGCGCGTCAGCACCAGCGGTAGCTTCAGTGGGTCGGCTCCGTCGGGGTAGCGAAACGGCAGCGTGCCCGCCCGGATCAGGGTTACCTCGCCGGCTACCCCACCGAACTCGACCGGGAAGCTCACGTCGTCGCCGAGCCGGGGCACGAACACATCCGACGCCAGCCGCACGCCGTCGCGCATGGGCATCATCACGCGGCGGTAGTCGCTGAAGGAGTTGATCGAAAAAGTGGTGTCTTGCGCCCGTGCTTCACTCACCACGCAGAGGCTTAGCGCCCCCGTGAGCCCCACCGCTAAACGCGTGAATTTCAGACGCTCCCGCCAAAATGTATGAAAGAAGTTCAAGTCGTTATTCTTTAAAATCTTAGCCCTTCTATCTTCGTTGCACATGAGTGGAGCAGCCTGCACAAGAATCTTCGTAGTTGAAGACGACGCCTTGAACGCCGCCATGGCCCGACGTGCCCTAGAGCGCGAAGAAAAGTACGACGTTACTGTTTACGAGAGCGGCCAGGCGTTCTTCAAAGACCTCTACCGAAATCCGGACATCGTTGTTTTAGACTACCACCTACCCGACATCAACGGGGTGGAGTTGCTGAAAGGTATTCAGGATTACAACCCCGACATCGCCTGCGTGGTGCTGTCGGGGCAGGAGACCGCCGAGGTCGTGGTGGAGGCGTACCGCAACGGGGCCCGGCACTACATTCTGAAAAACGAAAAGGCTTACGTCGAGCTGGCCAATAGCGTCCGTAACCTAAACCGCAACGTCGCCCTGCGACGCGAGGTAGAGTCGCTGCGCGAGAGCATCATCGAGCGGAGCCGCTACAAGTACATCGTCGGCGAGAGCCCGGCCATGCTGAAGGTGATGAAGATGATGCAGAAGGTCGAGCGTACCGACATGATGGTGCTGATCTCGGGCGAGAGCGGCACCGGCAAGGAGGTGATCGCCAAGTCACTGCACTACAACTCGCCCCGCGTCCGGAAGCCTTACATCCCCGTCAACATGGCCGCCATCCCCGAAGACCTGATCGAGGACGAGCTGTTCGGCCACGAGAAGGGGGCCTTCACGGGGGCCGACAGCCGGCGCATCGGCAAATTCGAAGAGGCGCACGGCGGCACCATCTTGCTCGACGAGATCGGCGAGTTGGACCTGAACCTACAGGCTAAGCTGCTGCGCGTGTTGCAGGAGCAGACCATCACGCGGCTGGGCAGCAACAAACAGGTAAAGCTCAACGTGCGGATCCTGGCCGCGACCAACAAGAACCTGGCGACGCTGGTCAAAGAGGGTAAATTTCGCGAAGACCTCTATTACCGCCTGCAAGGCTTTCTACTTCACCTGCCCCCACTGCGCAAGCGAGACAACGACGTGGTGCTGCTGGCGAACCACTTTTTGAAGAAAGCCAGCAGCAGCGGGTGGCAAGGGGGCAAGTCGTTCTCGCGTGACGCCATTGAAAAGCTTCTGAAACACTCCTGGCCCGGCAACGTGCGCGAGCTGCAGTCGGTCGTTCAACGGGCGTTCTTGCTCAGCGAAACCCAGTGCATCACGGCCGACGACCTGATCTTCTCGGACGTAATTTAGACTCCCCGCCGCTGTAAGAAAGCATCCTCGGGCGTAATTCCGGACGAACCAAACG
>JBARYS010000150.1:0-2835 GCA_049648155.1 Catalinimonas sp.
CTGTAGCAGCGGGTGCGGCTGCTTGTAGATCACCTCGGTCTTCTCTTGCTTGGCCGTGCGGAGACGGAACTCGTAGGGGCGCGAGTTGTAGGTGACCACGATCGTGTGCGGGTCCTTGCCCTTCTGCGCGCGCACGCGGTTGGTGAGTTGGCCGTTCTCGTCGAACAGGTTGATCGTGCTCTCCTCGTCTACCGCCAGGCGGTCGTACTCCTGCCGCCGCACGCGCGGCCCGTCGAAGTACTGCTCTACGTTCAGCAGCTCGTAGTAGTCGCGGTCTACGGCTTCGAGCTGGTCGATCAGCTTTACGTTCTTGATGCGCGTCTCGTCGTCGACCTCGCGCTCCAGGTCGCGTACCTCCTGCCGCAGTGAGCTCAAGTTTAGCGCCAGCGTGTATCCGTGCTTGCGGATCACCTCGGCGACGATCTCCTGGGCGATCTCGATCTGGTCGGGGTGGTTCCAGAGGCAGTGGGCCAGCAGGAAACAGTCCATCAGGTTGCAGGCCGCGCGCTCGTTCAGGAAGGCCGACGTGCGCAGCAGGCGCACCATCTTCTTCCAGCGGCGGTCGTAGACGCGGAAGGGCGTTCCCTCACCGGCCGCGTCGTGCTGCTCTACGCGGACCTTGATCAGTTGCAGCGTGTTGACCACCTCGGCGGGCACCGCCACCGCGTCGATGCCTTCCAGCCAGGCGCGTAGCTCCTCCTCGCCGATCTTGTCGGCGTCGGCCACGGTGTCGGCGTAGAGGTCGTTCGTGTCGGTGATCATCTCGACGAACAGCCCGGCGGCTTGAATCTCACGGATCAGGTAGCGCACCAGAAAGCGGTCCCAGAGGGCATCGAGCCCCTCGCCGGGCGTGGGTAGCTCGTTCGAGGCGGCCAACACGGCTCGCACCTGCACGCGCACCTCCTGCTCGCCGTTGCGGTAGACGCGCTCGTTGAGCACCGTCAGCAGGGCGTTTTGAATGGCGGGGCCGGCTTTCCAGATCTCGTCGAGGAAGACCACGTTCGCGCCCGGCAGGTACTTGTCGGTGAGACGCTCGTACTTATCTTCTTCCTTCAGCTTCTTGATCGACACCGGACCGAAGATCTCGTCGGGCGTCGAAAAGCGGCTCATCAGGTATTCGAACGAGCGGCCGTCGCGGAAGGCATACTTCAGCTTACGGGCGATCAGGCTCTTGGCCACACCCGGTGGGCCGAGCAGAAACAAGCTCTCGCCCGCCACGGCCGCCAGCAGCGCCAGCCGGATGGCCTCTTCCTTTTCGTAGACGCCCTCGCTGATGCCCGCAAGCAGCCGGCGGACCTTCGCTTTAATACCCTGTTGCATGCTCGGTGAAGGAACGAGCCGCGCGGCCGTTTGTTCGGGAGACTACCCGCGCGCGCACCGACGACGCCCGGACGATCAGCCTGGTCTTCAGCACTTGCTCAGTGGGCACGTCGGCCTCGCCGTCGATCATCCGCAGCAGCGTCTGGGTCGCCGGCCTGCCCACCTCCCAGGCGGGCTAGGGCACGGTGGTCAGGCTCGGCTCCATTTGCCCAGCGGGTCGTTCGAGAAGCCCACCACGGCCACGTCGGCGGCGCTCAAGTCCACCTTTTCGAACATCGCGACCTGCACCGCAGCGTGCGTTCAGTCTGCTTCGAGCACGTCGCTGGGCTTAACGGCGGTGTACTCAAACATCTCGTCGCTGCGAAGTGAATCCGCCGTACGGACGGGGCTACGCCGACGGCACCGCGTTTGCCCGATGCTCCAGCTCGGCGATCCGGGCGAGGTACTCCTGCTCCTTGCGGGCCATCTCCTCTTGGGTGGCGGCCAGCTCCTCCATGTTCTGGCGCATCTCTTCCTCTTGCGCCTGCAGCTCTTCGGTGCGCTGCTTCGAGAGGTTCAGCAGCGACTGTGTGGTCTGGTTGGTGATGGCGTAGCGCAGGTGGCCGGCCACCGCCTCGCCGATGCGGTCCAGGAAGTCGAGCTGAAAGGGCTCGAACGGTTTGAACGAAGCGATCTCCAGCACGCCTTCCACCCGTTCGTTGGCCATCAGCGGCACGATCACCAGCGCCGAGGGCAACGCCTCGCCCAGCCCCGAGGTGATCTTGATGTAGTCGGTGGGTAGTTCGGTCAGGTAGATCGGAGCCTGCTCTAGGTAAGCCTGCCCGACCAGCCCCTCGCCGAAGGCAAACTCATTCTCCTGATGCTTCTTGCGCGCGTAGGCATACGTGGCTACGAGGCGCAGCCGCTCGTTGTCTTCTTCGGCCAGAAAGAAGCCCGCCTGGTTGGCATCCAGGTACTTGACCACAAACGAAAGCAGTCCGTCGGCAAACGCCTCCAGCTCGGCGTGGGTGCGCGAGAGCGTGGCGACCTGCGCCAACCCTTCGCTGGCCCACTGACGGTTGCGCTCCTGCGCCTGCGCCGCTTCGAGGGTCCGTATGTTCTCTTCGGTCTTCTGCTGCGCCGCCGTCATGCGCCGCTCGCTTGTCGCTGCCTCGTCGAGCAAGCGCTGGTTCTGGCGCTCCGACTTCTGCACCTGCGTCATCAGCACGTAGATGATGGCGAAGCTGGTGACGATGCCGCTGAAGATGGTGGCGTCGGCCAGCGGTCCGTCGCGGAAGATCGTCGCGTCCACGTCGGCGTCGATTAGTGGGTTCAGTCCGTCGATGCCCAAGATAAGGGCCGCCGACCCGAGGGCCAGCGGAATGAGGTAAGCTTTCTCGCGCGAATCGAACAGGAGGAAGGCGACCAGCGCGAAGCTGAGTTGTACCATACTCGCGGCGAGCAACGGCGGCTCGCCCGCGCCCATCAGCCCAGCGTGGTAGAGCGCCCCCAGCAGCGGGGGCATCAGCGCTATGC
>JBARYS010000151.1:0-2641 GCA_049648155.1 Catalinimonas sp.
GATGTACTTAGTATAATTGCAGAGTGAAGAGCACAATACTTCCGAAGTAAAGTACTGTCATCGTACAGCACAGTGATGCGTTTACTGCCACAGACAATTGCTTGCAAACGTCCCCACCTGCTGATCATACACCACAGACTTATCACGCAAGGTATCCGCTGCTTTTAATCCGAAATCAAACCCAGAGGCAAGCACCTATTCTTCAACAAAGCGCGCTACGTGGTGCCGAAGCCTAGACAAGCTAACTCTTGATCGCGCCGGCTACGAAGAAAAGAGTAAAGACCGGGCTGATCGCCGGGCCGCCCCTCCAGCAGAAGAACAGAACGAATGTGTCGGAAACACACAAGTCAGAAAAACGACCAGACCTGGATATAAGCAATCCAATTATACTTATCACTAATCCCACACCACGCACGTTCAGGTCCACCACGATCCAACCCCCAGCTGAAAACCCAACGCTCATATGTATTCACTCTACCACAGTTATCGCAAAGTGCAGCACTCGTATGCTGTCCCCATGGGGATGATGTTGCTCGACGGTGGAATCACCTACGGCGCTGCCATGCTGGCTCCCAAGGTAGGAATCGACATGGCGTACGGGGCTGAGACCCTCCGGCTCCTGCCGACGCTGCTGGCGTTGAGCTGGATGCTCTGGGGGCTGTTCATGTCGCTCTACGAATTCGAGAGTCTGAACAGTTATAAGAAAATTCTGACGCATTCGCTGACGGTGAGCGTCTTTCACGTCATCACCTTGACGCTGATGATAGGAGCCCAAAGCCCGGTTATCGGCTCACTGCTGACGCTGATGCTCTTCACGGCGGGGGGAATCGTGGCGACACGCTGCCTGCTGTTGCTGGTCTACCGAGCCTTCATGAAGCTCCCGTTTCATCAGCGCCCGTGTGTCATCATCGGCTGCAACGAGCGGGGAACCAGGCTCTTTAAGTCCTTCCAGCGTCAGCGAGACCTGCCTCAAAAGTTCTACGGCTTCTTCGACGACACGCCGCCGACCGACCCGAGCCTGAAGCCCTACTACCGGGGCACAATCGACCAGATCGAAGCATACTGCCTTGAATACGGTGTTGCCGAGGTGTATTACGCTTTACCAAACGACCGCCTGCAGCAGCGCCGCCTGCGCAACTTCGCCGAGCAGAACTTTATCTTCTTCGGTATGGTGCCTGAAATCGCCGAGGACATGGATACTGAGAAGGCGCGCCTGGATACGCACGTACTCGACGACGGTCGCATCGCGGTGATCTCCTACCGCACCAACCCGTTGCGCCACCTGCTCAATGCGCAGGTGAAGCGGGTGTTCGACTTCCTGTTCGCGTCCGTCGTGCTGGCCATCCTGGGGGTGACGCTGTTTCCCCTGATCGCGTTGGCCATCCGGCTCGACTCGCCCGGCCCCATCTTCTTTAAGCAGATGCGCGCGGGCCGCAACTTCAAGCCCTTCCCCTGTTACAAGTTCCGCACGATGCGGGTGAACGCGGAAGCCCACAAGAAGATGGCGACGAAGAACGACGCTCGCATCACCCGCGTGGGTGCCTTCTTGCGGCGCACCAGCCTCGACGAGCTTCCGCAGTTCATCAACGTGGTCCGGGGCGAGATGTCGGTGGTCGGTCCCCGTCCGCTGATGATGAGCCAGGCTGAGGACTTCACGCACTCTCTTTCGGAGTTCAAGTCGCGCCACGTGGTGTCGACCGGTATCACCGGCATGGCGCAGGTGAGCGGCTACCGGGGTGAAGTGAACGACCTGGAGCACCTGCAAAAGCGTACGGCCTTTGACCTCTGGTACGCCGAAAACTGGAGCCTGATGCTCGACCTACAGATCATCGGCCGCACGATTCAGAACGTGATTCGCGGCGACAAGAAGGCCTACTGATCTGCTTTTTCACTTCCCCCCCTCTCCTTTCTATCCCAATCCCCAATCGACCTTAAACATGCTTCTTAAATACATACTGCTAGCTACTGCCCTTCTCTTTTCAAGCACCACCTGGGCTGCCGATGGGAAGAGCAACGATCAGAACGCCTTTATCGCCTATATGACCGCCATGCAAGCGGACCCGGACTTCCGCAAAGCGATGGTAGAGCAGATGCAGATTCAGGTCACCTTCATTCCGAACGACCAGGCTATGCTGAAGACTACGGCGGTTGCCAACACGGCCGCCCCCGTTACCACCGTACCGGATGATATCCTGCTTGAGATCACTTTCCTCGCCTTCGACCAAGCGATGCTTCAATGCCCGGATGACTTCTCATGTTACATTCCACTCGTTGAACAGGCTCTGACCGCATACCTGTTGAGCCTTCCCGAGAACCAAGGACTAGGGGCGTTCGAGGTCACCGTCAACGGTATCACTTTCACCGTACCCTCGACCGCTATCCCCATCGACGGTGGTCTGGGCTTCTTGCTGATCGCCGGCATCGGCGGTGCGGCCCTGCGCTTGCGGCGTGGGAAGCGCTCCTCCCCTGCCCCCAGCGACCTCTAATCGTTTAAACAACCTCGTTTTTTTTTACTAACCAACCCACGTTTCACTTATGAAAAATCCCTTCAAGTACCTGCTGCTCGCAGCCGCCCTGATGGTGTCCAGCTCCGCCTGGGCCGACCTGAGCGACCCCAACGCCGCTGCCGCTTTCCTCTCTG
>JBARYS010000152.1:0-4183 GCA_049648155.1 Catalinimonas sp.
CAATTATACCAAATGCCGCAAATGAATAACTTGTTTTTCCGCAAACCCTAACCACTAACCAATCGCCTTGCTTCGGAATAATCACATCGACTTCGAAGCTCATTTGATCCGCTACGCCGTTTTGATCCTGATAAAACAGACTGCGGATGTCGGTATTTTTTTGCTTCTCGCTCCGCACCGACTTTGCGGCTTCGATAAGCGTTTTGTCGGTTAGATCACTCAAGAAGCGAATCGCGTCGAACAGGTTCGATTTGCCCACCGCGTTCGTTCCGGCGATGCACGTGAAGGGGCCGAAGCGAACGTCCACGTCCACCAGGTTCTTGAAGTTCCTTACGCGTAGTCGGGTGATCATACGAGCAAGATAATCAGTCCACCAGAGTATCTCGGCGCGGCCGTGTCGCAACTCGTTGCTTCCGGTGACCGAAGGAGCGCGAACAAGTTACCCTCCGAGAGCGGATTGCCGGCGGCAGATGCAATGCAGTATCTTTCTGGTCGTGAGCGGCGTGACCAATCAACACTTAGCCGACCACGCCCACCGGCGGCACGTCCGTACCTTAGCGGCGCGCCCCCGCTCCCCGCCCATGACCAACTACCACGGACACTGCTGCTACTGCGACGGCAAAGACCACCCGGAGGCGTACGCCGAGGCGGCGCTTGCGGCCGGCATGACCGCCCTGGGCATCTCTTCGCACGCGCCGGTGCCGTTCGAGACCTCTTGGAACATGGCCGAGCCCGACCTGCCGCGCTACCTGGCGGAGGTGTGCGAGGTGCGTGACCGCTACCGTGACCGCCTGCCCATTTACGTGGGGCTGGAGACCGACTTTGTGCCGGGCCGGGTGGCCTACCCGCCCGCCCGGGCTCGGGAGCTGGGACTGGACTACACCATCGGTTCGATTCACTTTGTGGATGCGTTCGCCGACGGCCGCCCCTGGGAGATCGACGGTCCGCACCGCTTATTTCTCGATGGGTTGGAGCAAATTTTCAAGCACGACGCCGAACGGGCCGTGCGGCGGTACTTTACCCTGACGCGGCAGATGATCCAGGAAGCTCCGCCACGGGTGGTGGGCCACCTCGACAAGATCAAGATGCAGGCGGAGGGGGGCAAGCTGTTCGACGAGCGCGCGCACTGGTACCGCGAAGAGGTGGAGCGCACGCTGTCGCTGATCGCCGAGCAGGGCCTGACGGTCGAAGTGAATACCCGTGGCCTTTACAAGCGCGTGACCACCGAGCCGTACCCCAGCCGCTGGATATTGGAGCGGATGCGGGCGCTCGACATTCCGGTGATGATCAACTCCGACGCTCACCACCCACGCGAGCTCACGGCGCACTTTCGCGAGGCGGTGGCTCTGCTGCAGGACGTGGGCTACCGTGCCACGCGCGAGCTGTCTGCCGGTGGGTGGCACGATGCCCCTCTGCACGAATGGCTCAGGTAGCGCCCGGCGCAAACGTTCAACATATTGTAGTCAACTCCTCAGGCGCCCGTCCGGCTTGGCGATCGGACAGTTGCGGTCGATCAAAAAAGCCCTTTCGCCGGTTAGCGGTCGCAATGCCGTGATACGACGAACCCCGGCGGAAAAAGTTACGTACCATAGGGCCGTAGTACATCACCACTATCGCTCAACTCTTTTTTAACACTGTTTTATGCCCCGTAATCATCAGGAACCCGTAATCGGCGGTCTGGTCCTGGCCGCCGGTGGCTCGACCCGTTTCGGAAGCCCCAAGCAATTGCTCTCGTGCGGAGAGCAAAACTTCGTACAACGCGCCGTGCAGACCGGCATCGACAGCGGCGTCACCCCGCTGGTAGTAGTGCTCGGAGCCGGTGCTCCCTTCGTAAGGCCCGAGGTCACGCAGTTTCCCGTGCAGATGATCATCAACCGCGACTGGCAGGAGGGCGTCGGCTCGTCGATTCGCCTCGGCTTGCGGGCGCTGCTGCAACTGGCTCCCACCATGCGGGCGCTGGTCATCACCACCTGCGATCAGCCCAAGGTCAGTGCCCAACACATGGAGGAGCTAGTGGACGTCTACCTGAATCAGGGCAAGCCCATCGTCTCGTCGTGTTATGAGCAGGACCTGCGCGCCGATGCGTTCGGCCTGCCGACGCTGTTCGACCAGAGCAACTTCGAGGCGCTCGAAAATCTGCGCGACGACGAAGACCCCCGGAATATCATCCGCGAGCGACTGCCCGAAGCGGCGTTTCTGTACTGCCCCGACGGTTCGTTCGACATCGACACGCCTGCCGACTACGACCGCTACATGGCCGAAATGGGTGCACCGGCGTAGATACTTCCTACCCGCTACGACGACAAAAGAGCTACCCTTTACCGGGTGGCTTTTTTATTGATACCTCCTTTACGGATGCGGGGGGCAACGCCGGTCTCAAGCTCGGGGCGCCTGCGCCTCCGCCCCCACCAGCCCTTTGCGCACCAAGTGCTCGGCAATCTGCACGGCATTGGTGGCTGCCCCCTTCCGGAGGTTGTCGGCCACGATCCAGAGGTTGAGCGTGCGCGGCTGAGTCTCGTCGCGGCGCAGGCGGCCGACGAACACCTCGTCGCGCCCGTGGGCGTGCAGCGGCATCGGGTAGACTTGCGCGGCGGGGTCGTCTTCCACCACCACCCCGGGCGTGTTCTCCAGGATGCGGCGCACCTCGGCCAAGTCGAACTCTTCGGTGAACTCGATGTTTACCGCTTCCGAATGGCCACCCACCACGGGGATACGCACGGCGGTGGCCGTCAAGCGAACGCTGTCGTCGCCCAGAATCTTCACGGTCTCCCTGACCATCTTCATCTCTTCCTTCGTGTAGCCGTTGTCGAGGAACACGTCGATCTGCGGAATCACGTTCCGGTCGATGGGGTACTTGTAGGCCATCGGCCCCGTGCGGCCCGCGCGCTCGTTCTCCATCTGATCGACGGCGGCTTTGCCGGTGCCGGTCACCGACTGGTAGGTCGAAATCACTACCCGCTTCGCGCCGTAGCGGGCGTGCAGCGGAGCCAACACCAACACCAGTTGGATGGTCGAGCAGTTCGGGTTGGCGATGATGCGGTCGTCGGCGGTGAGCTGATCGGCGTTGATCTCAGGCACGATCAGCTTGTGATCGGGGCTCATGCGCCAGGCCGACGAGTTGTCGATCACGGTGATGCCCGCCGCCGCAAACTGGGGGGCGAGTTCGAGCGAGGTGCCGCCGCCCGCCGAGAAGATGGCCACGGCCGGTTTGCGCGCGATGGCCTCCTCGGCCGACACGACGGTGTAGGCCTGGCTGCGGAAGTGCACCTGCTGCCCGTACGAGCGCGCCGAAGCCACCGGAATGATCTCGGTGACGTCGAGCGCGGCGGTGGCGAGTACTTTCAAAATTTCGGAGCCGACCAGTCCGGTAGCCCCTACGACGGCGATCTTCATTAAAAAACGGTAAGACGTATGTGTATCTCAACAAAAGTACCTTCTTTTGAGTGATGCCCTTCCGCCGCCTGCTGCTCTGCCTCGCCTGCCTCTGCACCCACACGGTCTCGGCGCAGTTTCAAGAAGACTTCTCGGACGGAGACTTCACCCAAGACCCCACCTGGACGCGCGAGACCGGCGAGTTCACCGTCACCGACGACTTTCAACTGCGCCTCGACAACGACGAGGCCGGCACCTCGGAGCTGATTACCGTCAGCACGCTGGCCGACAGCGCCGAGTGGGAGTTCTACGTGCGCCTGGCGTTCAACCCTTCCACCAACAACTTCGTCCGCGTCTACCTCATGGCCGACCGCGAAAACCTGGACGGTGCCGACACGGACGGCTACTACATCCGCATCGGTGACGTGGGCACCACCGACGCCATCGACCTCTACGCGCAGACCAACGGCGTCAGCGAGCGCATCCTGCGGACCTTTCCCGGGGCGATGGCCAACCGGCCGGAAGTCAGGGTGCGCGTCACCCTCGAACGCGACAGCGTCTGGACCATCTTCGCCGACACGCTGGGCGGGCGGGACTTCGTCAGGGGCGGTTCGGTGATCAAACTGAACCAAGACCGGAGCGAGTACTTCGGCATCCAGTGCGTCTACACGGTCTCGAACGCCGACGATTTCTACTTCGACGACTTCGTGGCGCGCCCCATCGAGGTCGACACGACGCCCCCCGCGCTCGACACCGTGCGGGCCGTCGGGTCGCGGACGCTGCGGGTCGCTTTCTCCGAGCCGCTCGACCC
>JBARYS010000153.1:0-5784 GCA_049648155.1 Catalinimonas sp.
AGGTCTTGCGTGGGGGCGGTGCAGAGGATTTGCCCCTCGTAGCCCTCCCAGACCAAGTTGGGCAGGTTGCCCGAGTGGTCGACGTGCGCGTGGGTGAGGACGACGAGGTTGATCGTCGACGGCTCGAAGGGGAACATCGTCGGGTAGGGAACGCGGGTCGTGGCCGCTCCTTCGCCGGGCGCTTCTTCGCGGTCCATGTCGGACCCACAGTCGATCAGGATTCGAAAGTCGTCGATCTCCACGAGGTAGCAACTACCCGTCACCTGGCGGGCGGCTCCCCAAAAGGTTATCTTCATAGAAACAAAAGGAACGCAATGGTGCGTAGGGCGAGAAACGAATGCTTATGCAGGATCTACCGCCTGCGGAGAGACCTGGATAAGCGTTGAAGCCGCAAATATAACGGCCCCGCCACGGACGCCCCACGTGGAGCTTCGCGTCGGGTGTTTGTAGTGCAACGCGCTACGAGGGCAGGGCGGCAGGATCAGCCCAGGGGCCGCCCGGTGCGTAGTGCAGGTGCCCCGCGCGGATGGTCAGCGGTGCCGGCACGTTGTTGTGGTAAAGCTGCCCGGTGCCTAGCCCCTGCGGCAGCGTGACGGCATACTCGCCGGTGAGCTGCGCCACGGCGTTGAGCCCCACGTTCGACTCCAGCGCCGAGGTGATCCACCAGCCGATGCCGCGCGCCTCAGCCCGGGCAATCCAGTCGTGCGTGGCGCGGATGCCCCCCACCAGCGTTGGCTTCAGGATAATGTAGGCGGGATTGATCTGATCGAGTAGTTGGTTGCGCCGCGCGGGGTCCGTCACGCCGATCAACTCCTCGTCGAGTGCGATGGGCAACGGCGAGCGGTGACAGAGCGCGGCCATCTGCGGCCACTGCCCGGCGCGGATCGGCTGCTCGATCGAGTGCAGGTCGAGCTCCGCCAGGCGGGCCAACTTCTCCGGGGCGTCGTCGGGCGCGAAGGCCCCGTTGGCGTCGACGCGCAGCGTGATCTGCGCGGCGGAGTAGCGCGCGCGCACGTCGGCCAGCAGCGCCCACTCGGTGTCGAAGTCGAGCGCACCGATCTTCATTTTGATGCACGTGAAGCCCGCCGCCAGCTTCTCGTCGATCTGTTGCCGCATGACCTCGGCCGGTCCCATCCAGACCAGCCCGTTGATGGGCAACGGGCGCTCGCCCCGCGCGAAGGCGTTGTCGAAGAGCTGGAACGGCCGCGCGCGGCGCAGGTCGGCCAGTGCGGTCTCTACTCCGAAGCGCACGGCGGGCAGGTCGGGCGGCACGAGGGCGTCCAGGCGCGCCGCCGCTTCGTCAGGACCAAGGTCGGCGCTTGCCAAGGCCGCGCACACCTTTTGCAGTTGCGCGGCAAAGTCGGGGCGGTCGTCGGGACTCAGGCCGCGCAGGGGGCCGCACTCGCCCCATCCGGTGCGCCCGTCGGCCCGCACGCGCAGCAGGTAGGTGGTCTTCTCGGTCAGCACACCGCGCGAGGTGCCCGCCTCGAAGCGGAAGCGCAGCCGGTGGGGGAAGATGTCGCAGCAGAGCTTCACGAGGCCAGCCGTTTGGTGATGCTCTCGAACGAGGTGGCCATCGCGTAGTCGTAGCCGATCTCGTAGATATCGGCCGCCCGCTTCATGTCGAACACGGTAAAGCGCGACAGCGCGGACGGCTCGATCACTTGGTGGCAGAGGCGCATGCGCTCCATCACGTTCGTGCTCAGGGCCAGTTGGAAGCTCCGCTCGATGGTGCTGCGCAGCGAGGTGATCTGCGGGTCGACCGGATATGCGTTGGTGTGCACGCCGATGATGTGGTCGGTGTGGCCGATCAGCGGCTCGACGGGCATGTTGTTGAGCAGCCCGCCGTCGATCATGGCCTGCCCGTTCATGTCGACCGGCGCGAACAGCCCGGGGATGCACGACGAGGCCAGCACCGGCCGGATCAGGTCGCCCTCCGAGAAGTAGACCGTCCGCCCGA
Organism: Catalinimonas sp.; assembly: GCA_049648155.1. GTDB lineage: Bacteria > Bacteroidota > Bacteroidia > Cytophagales > Flexibacteraceae > JBARYS01. The sequence continues at coordinate 1,961 of JBARYS010000153.1, forward strand.
GCGTGAGGTTGGTGGCCGACACGATCACGGGGAAGTTGAGCGCCTCGAACGTGCGCACCGGCATGTGGTCGAGTAGGATGCGCTCCAGGATGCCCACGCGCAGGATGCCCCGCAGGTTGGTGGCCAGCCGCAGCGAACGGATGAACGAGGTTTCGGTGAAGATGCGCAGAATGTCGGGAGGGGCCAGGCCGGCGGCGTAGAACACGCCCGCCATGGCGCCGGCGCTGGTGCCGGAGATCATGCTTACCCCGACGCCTTTTTCGACAAGGGCCTGTAACACGCCCAGGTGAGCGAAGCCGCGGGCACCGCCGCCCGACAGCGCCAATCCTACTTTCATGGTGAGTCTCTGAAGGTGAAGAAGACCGAACGTCCGGAGAACCCGCTTCCCCCCGGGCGGGTTCGTGGCCGGCGTGGGGGGGCGTGCTCCGCTACCGGAAAGAACGCCGTGCGCCGTCCGCAGCGTATACCGTACGGGACGGCCCCTGTAATTTGCTCGGACAGGTTCTCAGTGCGGCTGCGGCGGCTTGACTTGCGCCTCGGCCACTACGCCCATGTGCGTGAACTTGTCGATACGCCGCCGGATGAGTTCGTCGGGCGGCAGGGCCGATAGCTCTTCGACGTGTTGCAGGATGGCCTCTTTGACGATGGTGAACATCAGTTGCGCGTCGGTGTGCGCGCCGCCGAGTGGCTCTTCCAGAATCCCGTCGATGAGGCCGAACGACTTCATGTCGGTGGCCGTCAGGCGGAGGGCTTCGGCGGCCTGCTCCTTAAAGTCCCAGCTTCGCCAGAGAATCGACGAGCACGACTCGGGCGAGATCACCGAGTACCAGGTGTTTTCCAGCATCAGCACGCGGTCGCCCACGGCGATGCCCAGCGCACCGCCCGAGGCTCCCTCGCCGATGATGATGCAGATGATCGGCACGCGCAGGGTGAACATCTCGCGCAGGTTGCGGGCAATGGCCTCGCCCTGCCCGCGCTCTTCGGCCTCGATGCCGGGGTACGCGCCGGGCGTGTCGATCAGGGCCACGATGGGCTTGCCGAATTTCTCGGCCATCTTCATCAGCCGCAGCGCTTTGCGGTAGCCCTCGGGGTTGGCCATGCCGAAGTTGCGGTGCTGCCGCTGCTTGGTGTTGCGCCCCTTCTGCTGCCCGATGATCATCACGGTGTGGCCTTCGATGTCGGCCAGCCCGCCGACCATCGCCTTGTCGTCGGCCACGTTGCGGTCGCCGTGCAGCTCCACGAAGCGGTCAGTCAGCCCGGCCACGTAGTCGAGCGTGTAGGGGCGTTCGGGGTGGCGCGAGAGCTGCACCCGCTGCCAGCGCGTCAGGTTGCGGTAGGTGGTGCGCTTGAGGGTTTCAATTTTTTCCTCGAGCGTATGCACCACGTCGCTCACGTCCACGCCGTTTTCCAGAGCCAGCCGCTTCATGTCGGCCAGCTTGGTCTCTAATTCGACGATGGGTTTCTCAAAATCTAACAACATGCCGACTAACGTACGGTGGCAAGGGAGCACGTGGCCGGTGCGGTCACGCTTAAAGTCTTCAAAGGTAGGGGGAATTCGGGATAAGCGAGGGCGGGATTGGACGCACGAACGGCCAAAGATTCCGATAAGAAGATAATGAAGGGGTGAGTTGAACGGGCGGTTGTCGAGTGTTACTTTGCTCTACTTAATCAAGCGAAACCTTACGTAAGTAGTGAGCACCCACGAAGCCGCACCTCTCCGCCCCGCCCAGCGCTCTACATTTGAGGCCTATCTGATACCAAGTCACCGGGTTAGGGACGAAACGGCGGGTGCGACGCGCAGGAACTAGCTCTTTTCGTTGATGTTGATAATATCTCCTGAGAAGCGCGCCCCGTGCTTCCATCCGGAGAAAAACACTTATCCCCAGAAAAAATGTACTTTACCAAGATACTATCCTTCGCGCTGCTGGTCACGCTGTCGGCCGTACCCGCCGGGGCCCAAGCACCCGCCGCTGAGAACGCCCCCGCCACGGCCACCGAAAGCCCCGTGGGACCGCCCGCCTTGCAAGAGCAGTACACGTCGCTGCGCGACGGCTCAAACTCTTACCAAGATTATAAAGTGATCAAGCGCGTGCAGCTGGATGCCTTCTGGCGCACCGTGACCGACTCTTTAGAAGAAAGGCGCGCGCAAATCGCCACCGCACAGGCGCAGATCGAGGGTCATGCCGCCGAAGTGAGTGGACTGCAGACGCAGATCGTCGAACAGACCGAACGCATCACGACGCTGGAGTACGAAAAAGAGCGCTTCTCCTGGATGGGTCTCGACGTGCTGAAGGACACCTACAGCACCGCCGTTTGGGGCCTGATCGGCATCCTGTTCATCACGGCGCTCTTCGCCCTGTTCCGTTACCGGCAGAGTCACCGCCTAATCGCCGGCAGCCGCCGCGACTACGACCAGCTTCGCGCCGAGCTGGAGGACTTCCGCCGCCGCACGCACGAGCGTGAGGTGCGCATCAAGCGCGAACTGCAGACCGAGCGCAACCGCGTGGAAGAGCTCAAGCAGAAGCTGCCGATCTACCAGTAGCCCTTGCCGACCCGTTCGGTAGACCTTCTACCCCGAAGACCCGCCCCGACCGGCGGGTCTATTTTTTTGTGCGATTCAGAACCGTCTAGGTCAACACGACCTAAGCCTCTGCTTGGGCTCGATGAATGGATTTTTTTGCCGATCTCAAATCAAAAGCTTAGATAGGGTTCAACTCGAATAGTGATACGCACGTATACACATCCGTAAACCCGCTTTTTCACAACAAACCCTTTTTAATTATGGCCATCGCACTGCAAAACGACGCTAAGAAAGTCCTGAACCGACTCATCGAAACAGATCAGGAGGGCAAGGAGGGCTACGAGCTGGCCGCCAAGCACGTCGAGAACCTCGAATACAAGAGCATTTTCAATCAGTACGCGCAGCAGCGGGCAGAATTTGCCGCCACGCTGCGTAGCCACGTGCCCGCTGCCGACATGAGCGGCAACATGCTTACTGACGCCGCCGCCGCCCTGCACCGGGGTTGGATCAACATCAAGTCGGTGGTCAACAGCGGCGACAGCGAGGCCATTCTGAACGAGTGCGTGCGGGGCGACCGCGCCGCCGTGGAGGCCTACGAAGACGCCCTGAAGGAGCAGACCCTGCCTGCCGACGTACAGAGCGTACTCCAGGAGCAGCATCGGGCCATCAACGAGGCGTACCACCGCATGAAGACGCTGGCGAGAATCGAAGACTAACTCGCCTGCTCTCTAACCAACGAAAGGCCGTTCACCCCGTGAGCGGCCTTTTTCATGTTCTGACGGACGGTTTCTTCGGCTAACTCCCGTTCCGCCCGCCGCCGCCGTCCGGCGTCTCACCGATTTTCCGTCCGCCCGCCCCCCGGCTGCCGTATCACGCCCGTACTTTTGCGGCTGCTTTATGGAAATAGAAATAGAAGAGATCAGCCCTGACGAGCGCCACTTCGCGCGCATCGCCGAAGAGTTGCAGGTGAAGCCCGCCCAGGTGGCCGCCACGGCCGCCCTGCTCGACGAGGGGGGCACAGTGCCGTTCGTGGCCCGCTACCGCAAGGAGCGTACCGGTAACATGGACGAGGTGGTCATCACCACACTGCGCGACCGCCTGCAGCAACTGCGCGACTTGGAGCGGCGGCGCACGGTAGTGCTCAAGTCGATGCAGGTCAACAAACACTTGACGCCGGAGCTGGACGAGCGCATCCGGGCGGCCGAGACGATGACGGCCCTCGAAGATCTTTACCTGCCCTACCGCCCCAAGCGGCGCACGCGGGCGACCATCGCGCGGGAGCGGGGGCTGGAGCCCCTCGCAT
>JBARYS010000154.1:0-3264 GCA_049648155.1 Catalinimonas sp.
GGTCGCGGCTGCGCGTGCTGCGGTCGCGGTCGCGGCGGTCGCGCGGGTTGCGGTCGTTGCGGTCACTGCGGCGGCGGTCCTCGAAGTTCATCTCCTTGAACTCCTGCGACACCTTGCCGAGGTTGAGGCGGATCAGCGCGTTGATCACGTCGCGGGCGGGGTAGCCCTCGTCGGCCAGCAGGTCGATCACGTCGTCGTACTCTTCGGCGTAGCGGTCCTCCTGCATCTGCTCGCGCAGCTCGTCGACAAACCGCTGCTTGCGCTTCTCGACCAGGTCGGCCACCGAGGGGATGTCGCCCCGGGCGATCTCGGCCTTCGTATAGCGCATGATGTCCTTGAGGCGGCCTTGGTCGCGGCCCGCCACGAAGCTAAACGCGCGGCCCGTCTTGCCCGCGCGGCCCGTGCGGCCGATGCGGTGCACGTACGCCTCGGGGTCGAGCGGCAGGTCGTAGTTGAACACCGCGTCGATGTCGTCCACGTCGATGCCCCGCGCGGCCACGTCGGTCGCCACCAACGTGCTGACGATGCCCTTGCGGAAGCGGTTCATCACGTGTGTGCGCTGCGCCTGCCGCAGGTCGCCGTGCAGTGCCTCGGCGTCGAAGCCCTGCGCCTGTAACTCGGTGACCAGCTCGTCGACCATCGCCTTAGTGTTGCAGAACACCAGCGAGAGCTTCACGTCGTAGTACGCCACCAGCCGGCGGAAGGCCTCCTGCTTGGCGTCGCGCCGCACCTCGTAGTGCAGTTGCTCAACGGTATTGGTGGTCAGCTCGCGGCGCGTCACGCGGATCATCTCCGGGTCGCGCTGGTACTTTTTGGTGAGGTCTAGAATCTCGCGCGGCATGGTGGCCGAGAAAAAGACCGTCTGCCGTCCCTCGGCGGGCGTGTGCCGGATGATCTCCTCAATGTCGTCGCGGAAGCCCATGTTGAGCATCTCGTCGGCCTCGTCGAGCACCAGGTAGCGCACGCCGTCGAGTTGCAGCGTGCCCCGGTTTAGGTGGTCTATCACCCGGCCGGGCGTGCCCACCACGATCTGCACGCCCCGCTTCAGGTCTCGGATCTGCGTGGTGTAGGAGGCTCCGCCGTAGATGGTGGTCAGGTGCAGACCGCGCTTGTGCAGGGCCAGCTTGCGCATCTCTTCCGTCACCTGCAGGGCTAGCTCGCGGGTGGGGCAGAGGATGATCATCTGCACGTGCTTCTCGTCGGCATCGATGGCCTCGATGCCGGGAATGCCGAAGGCGGCCGTTTTGCCGGTGCCCGTCTGGGCCTGGCCGGTCAGGTCGCGGCCTTCGAGCAGCACGGGAATGGTTTGCGCCTGGATAGGCGTAGGGCTGGTAAAGCCCATGTCGGTCACCGCCCGCTGTACCTCCGGAGAGAGGGGCAATTCCGAAAACAGGATGTTTTCTTCCATGAAGGGTTCAAGCTGAATTCGCTGAACCCCAAGGCGCAAGGCGCGCTCAAAACGGTATCCGATCGCGTCGGTCCGTAGCTCACTCGTCAAGAATCTGACGCTCAGAAGGGCTCTCTGAATTCGAGCCGCAAAGATGCAAGTTTATAGTCGTAAATGCAAGTTTCTTTGTGGGGAATTGTCCGACGGCAGCGAAGATCAACATCAAAATTCTCAACTGCTTTGCCATTCTTCTAATTAGGTGTGCGTCGATTTATAGCTACAGGTGGTCGGCCTCGAAGCAACCAATGCACCGCTCACCTGACCTCCGTTGAAGTAAGCGGTGTACCGTGCGCTTGAGCAAGCCGTAAAAGGGCGCGCGGTCGGTACGCTTACTCGTAGCGGAGGTGCTTGACCGACTCGCCCGAGTGGGCCAGTTCGAGCAGCGCGTCGATGCCGATGCGCAGGTGCTTGCCGGCGTAGTCGACCGTGACGCGTCGGTCGCTCGCCGACGTCTTCACGCCCTCGGGGTCCATCGGGCTGTCCGACACCAGCAGCAACGCTCCGTGGGGAATCTTGTTGACGAAGCTCACCGTGAAGATGGTGGCCGTCTCCATGTCGATGCCGATGGCCCGCACGCGCCGCAAGTACGCCTTGAACTCGTCGTCGTGCTCCCACACGCGGCGGTTGGTGGTGTAGACGGTGCCCGTCCAGTAGTCCAGCCCGTACTTCTTGGCCATCGACGAGACGGCCCGCTGCAACCGGAACGAGGGCAGGGCGGGCACCTCGGGAGGTAGGTAGTCGTTGCTGGTGCCCTCGCCCCGGATGGCCGCGATGGGCAGAATCAAATCGCCGATGGCCGCCTTCTTCAAGCCGCCGCACTTGCCCAGAAACAGCGCCGCCTTCGGCTTCACGGCCGAGAGCAGGTCCATCACGGTGGCCGCCATGGCGCTGCCCATTCCGAAGTTGATGATCGTGATGTTGTTGGCCGTGGCCGTCTGCATGGGCTTGTCCAGCCCCCGCACCTCGACGCCGTTCTCCTCGGCGAACATCCGCACGTAGTTGATGAAGTTGGTCAGCAGCACGTACTGGCCGAACTCCTCGAGGGGCGTGCCGGTGTAGCGCGGCAACCAGTCGCGAACGATCTCTTCTTTGGTGGTCATGTTTTGGAGAGGGGATTGATCAGCAGCCGAGTTCAGGCCTGCTGAGCTTGATTGGAAGGTGTGTTTACTCCGGAGCCTCCCGCCAGATCGGCAGGCTCATGCAGCGCGAGCCGCCCCGGGCGCGGGAGAGCTCGGCCGAGGGGAGCTGGATCAGCGTGTTCTCGACGCCCTCCGGCTCGCGCTCGCCCTGCTCGAAGTCGCGCAGCAGGTCGGCGGCGTCCACCACGTCGAAGCCCTGCGCGCGGAACGCCTCGGCGGTCTTGTCGTTGCGGTCGTAGCCGATCACCACGCCCTCGCGAAGGGCCAGCACGTTGCACGAGTCGGTCCACTGCTCGCGGTCGCCGAACGGAAATTCGTTGTTGCCCGAGTAGACGAAGCGCACTTCGCCGGTCACGCCCAGGTCCTGCGTGCTGACGTCGCTGAGCAGGTCTTCGAGGTATGCGAACTCGGTCGGCTGCTCGGGGTCGTCGCGGTGAAACTGCCAGATGCGCAGCTCCTGCGCGGGCAGCGTGTCGGTGAGCGGCTCGACGAAGAAGTCCTGCGTCTCCAGCTCCACGCCGCGCCGCGAGAGCGTACCGAGCAGCACCCAGCAGTCGCGCCGCACCTGCGTGAAGATCGTGTCGATGTGCATGTAATCACGCTTCTTAGGCATCTGGATCACCGACACCTTCTCGACGAGCTGCTTGCGGAAGAGCACGCGGATCACCTGGTTGACGG
>JBARYS010000155.1:0-3780 GCA_049648155.1 Catalinimonas sp.
AAGTGCTCCTTGATCATCTGCACGTCGCGGTGGTAGCCGGAGGGCAGGTTCGTGGTGACCAGGGCGATCTCGTTCGGCAGGGCTTGCAGGCGGTTGCCGCGCCCGCGGATCAACTCCCACACGTCGGGGTTCTTCTTGTGCGGCATGATGCTCGACCCGGTCGTGAGCTCGTCGGGAAATTGCAGGAAGCCGAAGTTCTGGCTCACGTAGAGGGTCACGTCCATCGCCAGGCGGGCCAGCGTGCCGCCCAGCCCGGCCAGCGCGTAGGCCACCGTCCGCTCCACCTTGCCGCGGCCCATCTGGGCGTAGACCACGTTCACGTTCAGCCGCTCGAAGCCGAGCAGCTCGGTCGTCAACTCCCGGTCGAGGGGGAACGAAGAGCCGTAGCCCGCCGCCGAGCCGAGGGGGTTCTGGTCGTTCACGCGGTAGGCGGCCAGCAGCAATTGTAGGTCGTCGGTGAGCCCCTCGGCCCAGGCCCCAAACCAGAGGCCGAACGACGACGGCATGGCCACCTGTAGGTGCGTGTAGCCGGGCAGCAGCACGTCGCGGTGCTGCTCGCTGAGCCCCAGCAGCCGGTCGAAGAGCGTCCGCACGTCCGTCACCAGGTCGCGCAGCGCGCCCCGCGTGAACAGCCGAAGGTCGACCAGCACTTGGTCGTTGCGCGAGCGGCCGCTGTGCACGCGCTTGCCCACGTCGCCCAGCGCGCGCGTCAGCATCAGCTCCACCTGCGAGTGTACGTCCTCGACGCCCGCTTCGATGGTGAAATCTCCCGCCGCCGCGCGCCCGTAGATCGCCCGCAGTTCGTCGGTGAGCGCGTCGCGGTCGGCGTCAGTCAGCAGGTCGATGGTGGCCAGCATCCGCACGTGCGCCAGCGTGCCGAGCACGTCCCACGGGGCGAGGTAGAGGTCCATTTCGCGGTCGCGGCCGACGGTAAACTGTTCGATGGCCTCGTTGGTGGCGGTGCCTTTGTCCCAGAGTTTTGACAAGGATTGAGGGATTAAAGGATAGTTCAAGGAATAGGTGACAGGTTAAGGTAGGATTGGCTTGAGTAAGTAAATTTTACTGTAATTATGTTGCACTTTTTCACTCTAAAGCCGAATGCATAGGTGTTCGTGAGGGAGAGCAGAAAGACCGCATAGTGGCGGTCTTGTATTTCTACGGCTTCTCGTTGATCTCTAAACATGAGCCACACAAGCTTGCAGAGCTCATTTTTGCCTTAACCTGTCACCTATTAGTTCAAGGATTGAAGGAATGAAGGGGCCGCTTCAATCCTTCATGCCTTCCATCCATCAATCCTTGGAAAGACGCGACGGAGAGCTTGCTGAAAAATCAGCCCCGCACCTCGCCCGACCGTGGCGACGCTCGACACGGGCGGATGACGCGCAGCGCGAACGCCTTCTTGTACTGCTGTAAGGCCAGTCGGTGCGCAACTTTCTCGTTCATCCGAGGCGGGGCAAGATAAGAATAAGGAGCGAAGGGACTGCACGCAACAACAGACGCGGAAGCTAAACCCAGTGGAAGCACGGCAGTAGTATTAGCGAGAGGGCCGAGACCGTGCGACAGCGTTAGGATGAGTGGTCGCGCCGGCCAATTCCGCGCGGCGGCCACTTCAATCCTCCACCGACTCGACCAGGTCGGTGGGAATCTGGCGCAGATCTACCCTGCGGCCATCAGCATCGCGCCGCGCCACGTACCGACGCGCCGGGCCGGTGCGTCGGTACAGCATCGGCACCAGCCCCTCGGTGCGGGTGTGCTCCATGGTGCGCCCCAAATAGAGGCGGTCTTGCTCCAGCGAGCAGCCCTTCGGGTGGAATCACCAGCTCGCGGGCGGCGTTGGGGCGCTTCATGTCCAGCTAGTGCTGCTCGTACCGCCGAGTTCGGAAATGACCCTCTGCGCGTTTCCTCGCTTCATGTCCAGCTAGTGCTGCTCGTACACCGACATGCGGTCGTGCAGACGCAGGTTGTAGCTGTTGGGGGTTGAGCTGTGGCGGCGGTAGGGGTCGACGAAGATCTATGTATTTAGGCGGCGCTGAGTCTCCTTGCCCTTGCCGGACAAGATCATAAACGAGGTGCGTGGGACGTGGGCGGCAAAGGTGTCTTCTGGGCGACAAGGTAGTTTTAACAATATTGAGGGATATAAAATCTATGCTATACATTATTTAATCGATAACTTCGACCTCCGATGTTGACAATAGAAGGCATAATGCCATTACTACATGTCACGCCTCACGATGCGTTACCTTACTTATCTCCAAAACTACCTCTCCTTATGCGTTACCTCTCATACCTGTTGCTGCTGCTCACGCTGCCGTCTTCCTCCCTGTGGGCGCAACGCGTAGTTCCCAACACGATTGTTACTAACGGCGCCGTGGAGGCGATCGTCCGCCGCAACGACACGCTCTTTCTGGGCGGGAGCTTTACGCAGGCCGGCTACCTGGCGGGCCGCGCCGCCCTCGTCACGCCCGACAGTCCGTTTCCAGACAGCAACTTTCCGCGCCTGAACAGCACCGTCGAGGTGGCAGCGGCCGACGGCGCGGGGGGCTGGTACCTGGGCGGCAACTTTACCAGGGCCAACGACGAGGACGTCAGTCGCTTGCTGCACGTGCTGGCCGACGGCACCATCGACCCCACCTTCCGCCCCGAGCCTAACGGCAGCGTAAGTGGCCTGACCATGGCCGGCGACTTGCTTTACGTGTGGGGGAACTTCACGCAGATCGGCAACACGAGCGTCGACTACCTGACGTCGATCAGCAAGACCACCGGCGTGGGCACCGGCTGGGACGCGCAGCTAAACCCCAATCAGGTAAGAAGTTTGCTGGTGAACGGCGACGACGTGTACGTGGGCGGCAGCTTCACGCAGATCGGCGGCCGGGCGGAGCGCTACCTGGCCGTGCTCGATGCCACCACGGCCCAGCCCCGGCAGTATCTGTCGACCAACTCGACGGTCGAAACGATGGAGTTGCGCGGCGATACACTCTACCTGGGCGGCGGCTTCACGGTGGCCGGCTACTACACCGGACGTGCGGCGCGGGTCACAACGAGCGCAACGGTGCCCGACTACGACTTCCCCACCCTCAACGGGAGCGTGAGCGTGGTGCTGCCCGACGGCACCGGCGGCTGGTACTTGGGCGGCAGCTTCACGCAGTCGGGGGGCAACCTAAACCGCCTCATTCACGTGCTGGCCGACGGCTCCATCGACCTTAACTTCGTTCCCAACCCCAACAGCACGGTCACCACGCTGGCCCTAGACGGCAGCCGGCTCTACGTGGGCGGCAGCTTCACGCAGATCGGCGGCATCAGTGCCGCGCGCCTCGCCGCCGTCAACCGCACCACGGGCACGGCCATCGACTGGCAGCCCAACGCGACCAACGGCGTGATCAACGACATTATGCCGCGTGGCGGCACCATCTACGTAGGCGGCAGCTTCACGCAGATCGGCGGGCAGACGCGCAACTACCTAGCCGCCCTCGACAGCGTGACCGGCGACGCCCTGACCGGCTTCGACCCCCGCCCCAACAGCACGGTGCAGACCCTGCTGCGCGCGGGCGACGTCCTCTACGTGGGGGGTAGTTTCACACAGTTCGGCACCAACCCCAGCGTGATCAACCGCCGTTTCATCGCGTCCGTTGACCTGACCAACAACACGGTGACCAACTGGAACCCCAACGCCAACAGTACGGTCATGTCGATGCGGCTGCGCAACGACACGCTGTTTGCCGGGGGGAGCTTCACGCAGATCGGCGGGCAACCCCGCGCGCGCCTGGCTGCCCTGCGCACCAC
>JBARYS010000156.1:0-3778 GCA_049648155.1 Catalinimonas sp.
GCCCCCGCTGCCGGCCAAACTCGGTACCTCCCACCGCGCGCAGCGAAAAGATAAAGTCTCCGTTGGGAGCCCGTACCGCCGAACCACTCTCCAATGGCGACACCACAAAGCCCGGCCTCGGAAAGAGCCGCATGTTCACGCCCGTGGTCAGGTAAGGGTTCATCAGCTCGTAGCTCCGCAGCACCGACATCAGAAAGAACACCTCGTACGGCCCCACCCGGCGGCGGTAGGCCACGAAGCGCCCGTGCGGCAGCGACACGTAGCGGTGCGTCCCAACGAAGCGCAGGTCGTCGTACGCCGGCACCAGCAGGTGCGTGGACCAGTAGACCAGCTCACCGTCGCGGAAGACGTAGTACGGGTAGGGCGCTTCGGGGTGGAGCTCGCTGAACAGCGCGAGCGAGTCCTGCCCGAGTTGCTCGGCCAGCACGTCGGCCCGGGCGTAGACGCCGCGCAGTTCGCGCGCCACCCGCTGCTCGACGGCCGCCGCGTACCGCTCGGGTGGTTCGTCCAGGTAAGCACCGCCCCACTGCCAGGCCGCCCCCGCCGACAGGAGAATTATGCCCACCCACCACCACTTCGCTTGTTTCATCGCTTCTTGACCACTCGCTCGCGCACTTGCGGCTAAATGTAGGCTTTCTGAAGAACCCCCTAAACCACAAAACCGGGGCGGCGCGGCGGCCGTCCCGGTTTTCAGCAAATTTCGCGCCCCGTGGCGTCACGTCTACCCCATCTCACCGCGCGCGGCTGCCCGCGACCAGGCCAGTTGCCGACGCTGCCGGCTCTTGCGGTACCAGAAGTAGCCGATCACGCCGAGGCAGACGTAGGGGATGCCCATCAGGTAAAGGATGCCGATGTTCAGGCTCGACCCCACGCGGTCGTCACCGTTGTTGACGTTCGTCTCGACCGTGGCGCGGCACATGGCACACTGCGCCTGCGCGGTGGGGGCGGCCGTCATGAGCGCCATCAACAGCAACGACAAATAGAAATATCTCTTCATGGTGGTAGGGTTCAGTGAGCGTAATACGGACTGATCATCAGGTAAACCAGAACGCCGGTGACGGCCACGTAGAGCCACATCGGGAACGTCCAGCGCGAAAGCTTTTTGTGCTTCTCGAACCGCTTGGTAGCCGCGAAGTAGATCGAGAACAGCACGAACGGCACGATCACCGTCGCCAGCAGGATATGGCTCAGCAGCAGGGCTAGGTAGATGTAGCGCATCGGCCCGACGGAGGCCAGCTCCATCGCGTCGACCACGCCGTCGGCATTCACGTCGCCGAACCGCGTGGAAGGGGCCTGGAAGTGGTACAACACGTACGAAACCAGAAAGAACGACGAGAGCACGAACGCCGAAACCATGGCCGTCTGGTGGTACTGTTTTCGCCCGGTGCGGATCATCACGTAGCCCACCACCAGCAGCAGGGCCGTGGCCGAGTTCAGCACCGCGTTCAGGTGCGGCAGAAACGAAACGTCGAAGTCGCCGAGCTTACCGGTCTGCGGTAAGAAGAGCAGCACGGCCACCACGAGCGGAATGGCCACGGAGAGCACGCCGATGGTAATGGTGGCCCGACGGTCGGTCGGCTGAGACTCAATGAGTTGTGACATAGCGAGTTGAAGCGTCGTCGAAAAAACGCGCTAAACACCCGCTTTGTTCACTCTTCGGCGTCCAGTAAGATCTGCGTTTCCAGGATCAGGCGGTCCACCTCTTCGCGGAGGGTCGCGCCGTAGATCCCGCGTATCTGCCCGTCGCGGTCCACCAGGGCGAGCGGCGATAACCCCGCCGGTCCGTAGGGCACGCCGTAGCGTCGGGCCAGCGTCCGCAGCGTGTCGGTCTCCCCGGCCAACAGGTACCAAGCGTCGCGCCCCGCTCCGTACGTATCACCGAACCGTCCGGCCTCCGCCTCGTCAGGCACGTGCGTGAGCAGCACTACGTCGGGTTGATTGCGGTAAAAATTGCGCACGCGGGTCAGCTCAGTCAGCACCCGGCGGCAGGAGTCCGCGCAAGTTGCCCCCACGAAGTGCACCACCCGAACCTTGTCGGCCACGTCCGCACCGCCGACCCGCTCGCCCGTCAGGGTGGTGAGCGTAAAGTCGGGCGCGGCACCGATGGCGTACGTCTTACCCGAAGGTTCGAACCCCTCCGCCATCACGGGCAGGTCGTAGCGGTTGTCGCCGAACGAGCGCAGGAACAAGTATATCAAAACCGGCAGCAGCAGAGTGATGACCAGCAGTCCCGGTTTCAGAAGCTTTTGCATGAAGTCTTTGTACTAGGTTGTGTTGACGTACAACCTGCTGATGCTTTCGGCGCTTTTTGCGCGTATTCTGCACCGCTTTCGTTGGCCGATGCGCGACCTAGGCGGCCCCGCAATCGCCCGCCTCAAGCGACTTGACTACGCGCAAAAAGACGCGCGAAACCGTGAAATCATCTTAATATGTCAACACGACCCAGGTATCAAGTATTAATATCAAGAGCCGGACGCAGTTGTTCGGCCATGCAGATACAGGTGAGCAGCGAAGCAAATCTGATACTCAATACTTTGTGCTCAACCTTGTACTGGACAGGAGAGTCTACCGCACCTCTAGGAGGGAGCCGCCCTCGATAAAGAGCGCGATGACGAGCCAGATGATAAATACTGTGGGCAACACGATGGACCAGATCAGGGTCTTGACCTCATGGCGCAGGTGCATAAACTCGCCGACGATGTAGAACGCCTTGACCAGGGTCATGCCGATAAAGATGCTGGTCAGCAGCACGCCGCGCGGCATGGTGAAGGCCAGCAGGAATTCGAAGGCCGTCAAGATGAGCAGGATCCAGAAAGTGCGCCAGATGACCTTGGTCTGCGGCTTGGCGGGCTTTGCAGCGTCTGCGGCAGGATTGGTGGTTTGAGGGGTTGCCATCAGATCAGGTAGAAGAAGGTGAACACGAATACCCAGACGAGGTCCACGAAGTGCCAGTAGAGGCCGACCTTTTCGACCATCTCGTAGTGGCCGCGCCGCTGGTAGACGCCGAAGGCGACGTTGTAGAAGATGAGCACGTTCAGCAGCACGCCGCTGGTCACGTGAAGGCCGTGGAAGCCCGTGATGAAGAAGAAAAGGTCGGCGAAGAGCGGCGGCCCGTACTCGTTCATGGTCAGGTTAGCGCCGAAAAAGCGGGTGCCGTCGGCCAGCGTCATGCCCTCGGCGGTGCCGTGGATAAAGTGCGACCACTCCCACGCTTGACAGCCCAAGAAGGTCAGCCCGCCCAGGATGGTCCAGAGCATCCACTTCTCGGCGTCTTTCTTGTCCATGCGGTGGCCCGCCTCGACGGCCAGCACCATCGTGACGCTACTCATGATGAGGATGAACGTCATGATGCCCACGAATACCAACGGCAGGTGAATGCCGTGCAGGAAGGGCACGGCCTCAAATACCTTCTCGGGGATGGGCCAGTACTCCTGCGACGCCTCGAAGTCGGCCACGGTACCTTGATAAGCGGGGTGCGCGTAGCGAATCATGCCGTAGGTCACCAGCAGCGCCGAGAACGAGAACGCGTCGGAGAGCAGGAAGAACCACATCATCAGCTTGCCGTAGCTCGCGTTGAGCGGGGCCTGGCCGCCGCCCCAGGGGTTCAAGCTAGGGGCCTCGGCGGTGGCTTCGGCCGCGCCGGGTGTGGTAACGATGGTTGCCATTTGTAAGAGGAAATCAGTTTAAAAACGGACGCGACAAAGATAACTAAGAACGCTTTGCCTAGATCGTGTTGACATACAAGATGGTTTCGTGACTTCGCGTGAAAAGACACGCG
>JBARYS010000157.1:0-3463 GCA_049648155.1 Catalinimonas sp.
GCGTACACGTCGCCGGTCTCCGTGGCGGTGTCGGCGCGGGGCGCGGGGGCCGCGAAGGCCTCGGCCAGCCCCGCTTCGATATTCGCCTTGTGTTGGTCGCGCACGGCCGCCACGTCTGCCTCGGTCAGGATGCCCGCTTGCCGGAGGTACCGTTCGAAGTTCAGCACCGGGTCGCGCTCGGCCCAGGTATCGAACAGGTGCGCGGGGACGTACTTGGTGCCCGACGCCTCCTCGTGGCCGCGCATTCGGAAGGTCATGGCCTCCACCAGCACGGGGCGGGGGCGTTCGCGCAGCTCCCGCGCCAGTCGGTCGATGGTGTGGTAGACCTCCAGCACGTTGTTGCCGTCGATGCAGTGCGCCTCCATGCCGTAGCCCACGCCCCGGTCGGCCAGTTGCGCACAGCGGAACTGCTCGCCGGCCGGGGTGGAGAGGCCCCAGCCGTTGTTCTCGACCACGAAGATCACGGGCAGGTCCCAGACCGCAGCCACGTTGAGCGCCTCGTGGAAGTCGCCCTCGCTGGTGCCGCCGTCGCCGCTAAAGGCCAGGGCCACCTTCGCCTCGCCGTCGAGCTTGTGGGCCAGCGCCACGCCGTCGGCCACGGCCAGTTGCGGCCCCAGGTGCGAGATCATACCGACGATGTGGTGGTCGGGCGCGCCGAAGTGAAACGAGCGGTCGCGCCCCTTGGTGAAGCCCGTGACCTTGCCCTGCCACTGCGCGAACAGTCGCCCCAGCGGCACGCCGCGCCCCGTGAACACCCCCAGGTTGCGGTGCAGCGGCATCACCCACTCGTCGGCGGCCAGCGCCCGCACGGCCCCCACGGCGATGCCCTCCTGCCCGATGCCCGCGAACCACTTGCTGATTTTTCCCTGCCGCAGCAGCACCAACATGCGCTCTTCGATCAGGCGGGGCAGCAGCAACGCTTCGTAGAGCGCGCGCAGGTCGCCGTCGGTGAGGTCGCGGCGGTCGTAGGCAAAGGCGGGGGCGGTGGTGGTCATGCCGCTAAGTTCTGCCATTATCCTGCTACCTTCAAAGTGCACCGTGCGCAGTCGGCCCGTCGGGGTAGCTTTGTTGCCCCATGATCGACTACACGCACTTTACGCTCGACAACGGCCTGCAGGTATACGTCCACGAAGACCACACCGCGCCGGTGGCCGTGGTAAATCTGCTCTACAAGGTCGGCTCGCGCGATGAGGAGGCGCACCGCACCGGCTTCGCACACCTCTTCGAGCACCTGATGTTCGGCGGCTCGCGGCACGTGCCCTCCTACGACGAACCCCTACAACGGGTGGGCGGCGAGAACAACGCCTTCACCAGCCCGGATATCACGAATTACTACGTCACGCTGCCCTCGGCGAACCTGGAGACGGCCTTCTGGCTGGAGTCGGACCGGATGCTGGCGCTCTCGTTCGATCCACAGGTGCTGGACGTGCAGCAGAAGGTGGTGATCGAGGAGTTCAACCAGCGTTACCTAAACCAGCCCTACGGCGACGTGTGGCTGAAGCTGCGCCCGCTGGCCTACCGGGTGCACCCCTACCGCTGGCCGACCATCGGCAAGGAGATCAGTCATATCGCCGACGCCACGCTCGACGACGTGCAGGCCTTTTTCTACCGCTACTACCGCCCGAACAACGCCGTGCTGGTGGTGGCCGGCGACGTTACGCCCGGTCAAGTGCGCAAGCTCAGCGAACGCTGGTTTGGGCCCATCGAGGCGGGACCGGCCCTGGACCGCACGCTGCCCGCCGAGCCGCCGGTGCGGGAAGCGCGCATCTTGGAGACCGAGGCCGCCGTGCCCCTCGATGCCCTCTACCTGGCGTACCACATGCCCGGCCGCTTCGACGCCGCATATCACACTGTCGACCTGCTCAGCGACGTGCTGGGGCGCGGCAACTCGTCGCGCCTCTACAACCGGCTGGTCAAGGGAGAGCGGCTCTTCAACTCGGCGCAGGCGTACGTGGTCGGCGCGGTCGATCCCGGCCTGCTGGTGGTAGAGGGTAAGTTGAACGAGGGCACCGACCCGGCCCGCGCCGAGGCGGCCGTCCGTGAGGTGATCGACGAGCTGCGCGCCGCCGCTCCCCACGAGGAAGAGCTGCTGAAGGTGAAGCACCAGGCCGAGGCGACGCTCGTTTTCAGTGAGGTCGAACTGTTGAATCGGGCCATCAACCTGGCGTACTTCGCCGCGCTCAACGAACCGGAGGCGGTAAACCAAGAGGGGGAGAAGCTCCGCAAAGTCACCCTCGAGGGAGTGCACCAGGCTGCCCGGGACGTGCTTCGCCCCGAGAACGGCGTCACGCTGCGCTACCGCTCTATGCGTGCGGCCATGGACGACTGACGGGATAGAGGAGGGCAAAAAGAAAGTGCCGCGTGGCTGGAAACGCGGCGCTTTCTGCTTTTCGGAGAGGGGTTGATCCGGCCGAACGCCGCCCGCATCAGGATTTGACCGCCGCCGCGACGTTCCCCGCCTCGGCGGTTTGCACGCGCCCGCCGCCGCGAATCAGGTCGACCAACGTCGTGACCCAGTCGGGGTGGACGTTCAAGCTCTCGACGAGCTGCCAGTGCTCGCCGCCCTCCTCTTCGAAGAGTTCCTTGTACTCGTCGCCCACCTCGATGGTCGTCTCCAGGCAGTCGGCCACGAATGCCGGCGAGAAGGCCAGCACGCGCTTCTTGCCGCCGTGGGCCAGCTCCTTGATCAGGTCTTCCGTATAAGGCTTGATCCAGGGGTCACGCCCCAGCCGCGACTGGAAGCAGACGGTGTACTGATCGTCGGGCAGGGGTAGGGCGGCGGCCAGCAGGCGGCTCGTCTCGAAGCACTGGGCGCGGTAGCAGTGGCTGTTGCCCGCGTGGATGGTGCCGCAGCAGTTGCCCTGCAGGCAGGTGCCGGTCGGGTCGCCTTTGCGGATCTGCCGCTCGGGCAGCCCGTGATAAGAGAAGATCACGTGGTCGTACGACTCGGCCTCCAGGTACTTTCGTCCTAACTGCGCGAACGTCTCGATGAAGCCGGGGTGCTGGTAGAACTGGTCGACAAAGACCAACTCCGGGATCAGTTGCCAGCGGCTGATCAACTCCATCACTTTTTCTTTGATCGAGCCGGTGGTTGCCGAGGCGTACTGCGGGAAGAGCGGCACCACGATGATGCGCTGAAAGCCCTTGTCTTTGAGTTCGCGCAGGCCCGCCTCGATGCTCGGCTGCTGGTAGCGCATCGCCAGCGAGACGTGGTAACCATCGCCCAGCGTCTGCTGCACTAAATCGCGCAGTTGGTAGCCGTACACCTTCAGGGGCGAACCCTCGTCGGTCCAGAGTTCGCGGTAGGTCTTGGCCGACTTCGGCGCGCGAAACGGCGCGATGATGCCGTTCACCAGTAAAAAGCGCGGTAAAAAGGGGATATCGATCACGCGGCCGTCCATCAGAAATTCGCGCAGGTAACGGCGCACGTCGCTGGTTTTGGGGCTGTCGGGTGTACCCAGGT
>JBARYS010000158.1:0-4434 GCA_049648155.1 Catalinimonas sp.
GTTCAAGTGTGAAGCGGCGAAATGTGAAGTGGCCGGCGCGTCTTCGGCTGCCGCCCCGTACTTTTTGTGCGGAAGCCAAGGATGCGCCGGCACTTCAGACCTCAACCTCGTACTTCAAACTTCACTACTTCACACATGGTACGCTACGATCTTGAGGGCCGCACGGCTTACTTGACGCTTAATCGCCCCGAGAAACGCAATGCTTTGAACGGCGAGATGGTCACCGCCCTGCGCGAGGCCCTGACGCGAGCCGAGGCCGACGCGGGCGCGCGGGTGGTCGTGGTGCGGGCCGAAGGGAAGGTGTTCTGTGCCGGGGCCGACCTGGGCGCGCTGCGGCAGTTGCAGACTGCCACCTACGACGATAATCTGGCCGATTCCGAGCACCTGGGGGCACTCTTCCGGCAAATTTACCTCGGTCCGAAGCCGGTAGTGGCGCAGGTGCACGGGCACGCCATTGCGGGGGGCTGCGGGCTGGCCACGGTGTGCGACTTCACCTTCGCTGCCGAGGGGGCGCGCTTCGGCTACACGGAGGTACGCATCGGCTTCGTGCCCGCGCTGGTGACGGTCTTCCTCACGCGCAAGGTGGGCGAGGGGCACGCCAAGTCGCTGCTGATGACCGGCGAGCTGATCACCGCCGCCCGCGCCCGCGAGGTGGGGCTGATCCAGGAGGTGCTGCCCCCGGAGGCACTCGCTGATCGTGTCCGCACGTTTGCCGACCAACTGGCCGAACAGACCTCGGGCGAGTCGCTGGCGGCCACCAAGGCGCTGCTGGCTGAGGTGCCCGCCCTGCCGCTCGACGACGCCTTGCAACGGGCCGCTGCCGAGAACGCCCGTGCACGCGGCACCGACGACTGCCGGCGCGGCATCGCGGCGTTTCTGGCGAAGGAGAAGCTGACATGGTAGCCCGGGGGGGCTACTTGAATTCAGTTGCAGAACAGCTTCCGGCGGTTCCATCGTTTATACAATATTGGAACTCCTTAGTTTTAGCCGATCTTTAAAGAGTGAACCTGAACCCAAGTCCCATGAAGAAGTGGTTTTGGCCCCTGGTGTGGGCAGGTGTGATGGTCAGCACCGGCTGGCTCGCCATGTCGCCCGACGAACCTGCGATCCGTCCGGCAACGGATAAAGTTCAACCCGTTGCCGCCGTGGAGACCTTGCCGCCCCCCGCCGACGACACGCTGCAACGGCTCATGGAGTACGCCCGCGAGCTGCTCGGCACGCCCTACCACTACGCGAGTCACGACCCTGCGGTGGGCTTTGACTGCTCGGGATTCGTCTACCACGTGTATAGCACCTTCGGGCACGACCTGCCCCGCTCGTCGCGCACGATGATCACCGCCGGCGAGCGCGTGCCCCGCGTCGACGCTCGGCCGGGCGACTTGGTCTTCTTCCGGGGCACCGACCCGTCCAGCGACGCCGTCGGTCACGTGGGCATCGTCACGGCCGGGCCGACCGAGCATTCGACGCTCCGGTTCATCCACGCCTCTTCGTCGCGCCGCCAACCCGAGGTCAAGATCGACTCGCTGGCCAGCGAACACTACCGCCGCCGGTTCCTCTCGGTGCGCCGCATCCGCTCCCTCTCTTGAACCACCTGCACCCCTTCGACGCGACGCGTCCCCGTCCGCCGCACTTCCTTTTTCCGCCCCTGCCCCCTTCGGAACGCCTCCGCTACGATCCTCTGTCGGCCGAGAATGCCCGTGAGGTGTGGCGCTTGTTTCGCGACGACACCAACCCCCACGTGATTCCCGAATACAAAGAGGAGGCGGATTTCATGGGCTACACCCACTTCCATCTAAACCACGTGCGGCTCTCGCCCAAGCGGGCAGGCCACGACTGGCTGTTGCGTGTGGGCAACGCGTGCGTGGGCTTGCTGAACCTGTACGGCCTGAGCAAGGAGCGCTTCGGCGAGGCGCAACTGCCGCCCCCGGCGTGCGTGGGTTTCAGCGTCGGCCCGACCTACCGGCGGCGGGGCTTTGCACGCGAGGCGGTGTGCCGGGTGGTGCCCTACGTGTTCCAACACTTCGACGTGCCCGCCGTCCGGGCGTTCACCGAACCCAAGAACGTAGCGTCTCAAAAGCTGCTGTGCGACTGCGGCTTCCGCCCGCTGCCCGACGAGGAGGGGAGCCGTTACTGCTACTTCGAAGTGCTCCGCGACGAGGGTTAGCCGCCTGTTGATCTTTTCGAACGTGCAGAGGGCTGAACGACACCCTCGTTCAGCCCTCTGTGTGTGGGTTGCGCCCGGTGCTAGGCCGACCGTTCGTTCATGGTGGCGATGAAGTCGTCGAACAAGTAGTGAGAGTCGTGCGGCCCCGGCGAGGACTCCGGGTGGTACTGTACCGAGAAGGCGGGGACACCCTTCACGCGGATGCCCTCCACGGTATGGTCGTTCAGGTTCTGGTGCGTCACCTCTACCCGGTCCTGCTGCTTCACTTCAGCCTCCGATACCGCGAAGCCGTGGTTTTGCGACGTCACCTCGCAGCGGCCCGTGATCAGGTTCTTCACCGGGTGGTTCAGGCCGCGGTGGCCGTGGTGCATCTTGTAGGTGCTCAGCCCGTTGGCGCGCGCCAGAATCTGGTGGCCCAGGCAGATGCCGAACAGGGGCTTGCCGGTGCTTTGCATGGCCTGGGTGGTCTGCACGGCATACGCCATCGCCGCCGGGTCGCCGGGGCCGTTCGAGACAAAGTAGCCGTCGGCGTCCCACTGCTTGATCTCTTCGAAGGGCGTCTGCGCCGGAAACACCTTGCAGTAGACGTCTCGGTGCGCCAGGTTCGTCAGGATCGACGTCTTGATACCCAGGTCGAGCACGCCCACCCGCCGCGCGGCCGAGGGGTTGCCCACGTCGTACACCTCGGGCGTGGTCACGCGCGAGGCCAGCTCCAGCTCCAGCATCGAGGGCACCTCGCGGCGCAGCTTAGCGAGCAGCGCGTCCGGGTCGAGCACCTCCGACGAAATCATGGCGTTCATCGCGCCCTTGCTGCGGATGTAGCGCACCAGCTTGCGCGTGTCCACGTCGGCAATTCCCACGATGCCGGCCGCTTCCAAGTACCCCTGCAACGAGGTGTCGGCGCGCCTGCGCGAAAACACCGAGGCGAACTCGTCGCACACCAGCCCGCAAAACTTCACCGTGGCCGACTCTTGCTCGGGCGCGAACACACCGTAGTTGCCGATGTGCGCCGTGGTGTTAACGATGATCTGTCCGTAATAGGAGGGGTCGGTGTAGATCTCCTGATAGCCGGTCATGCCGGTGTTGAAGCAGATCTCGCCGCCGGTGGTGCCGTGCTCACCGATGGCCTTGCCGACGAAGTGCGTGCCGTCTTCGAGGACCAGCAGCGCGTCGGGCCGGGCGTGGTATTTCATGCGCAGGGAGAGAAGGGGAGAGATAAATTTCGCAAATGTAAGAGCTCTCTTGGTTACTGGATTATTGGGTTCACCGGATTTGCCGACGCCCGCCGGCTCAATAAATTGTCAGGTGCTCGCGCAGCGCTATCCACAAGCATGATCACCAAAGACGCGACAGCCCACCCGGCAACCAAAAGATCAATCCAACGTGAGCAGCAGCTCGTGCTGGGCGTAGAGGGGGGCGAAGCCAAGGTCAACCAGAAAGTTATGGATGCCCGTGCGATCCCGGTCGATGTTCAGCACCGTGAGGCGGGGGGCGTAGGCGGTTCGAGCTATGCGGGCGAACAGCGCCCGGGCCACGCCGCGCCGCCGGTGGTCGGGGTGCACGCCGAACTGGAGGATGTGCCCGGTGGCCTTCTGGGCGATCAGGTAGCCCACGCAGGTGTCTTCGCGCCACGCCTGAAAGTGCAGCTTGTCGCGCGGGCTACGCAGGATGGCATCCAGACTGTTCTGCCAAGAGGGCTGCCGGTCGAGCCAGGCGGCCTGCGTGCGGAGCTCGGCGGCCAGGATCGGGGCAGGTTGCACGTACACGTCCAGGTCGGCGACGTCCCACGTGGCGGGCAGCGCCGTCTGGTAGCAGTGGAAGCTGCGGCTGATGCGGAAGCCTACCTGCTGGTAGCTCTCCCAGGCCGGCTCGTTCTCACGGGCCACTTCCAGCAGACACTGCCGCACGTCGGTGATCTGGAGGGCGGGCTGCAGGAATTCGTACATCCGGCGGGTCAGCCGTTGCCCACGGTAGTCGGGGTGTACGCCCGTGGCGGCGTTGTAGACGGTGAAGTGCTGGTTCCAGAAGCCGGGCGCGTGCATGATGAAGGCCACCAGTCGTCGCTGGTCGAACGCCCCCACCGAGTAGGCCAGGTCCACGCCGTCGTTCTGCATTTTCTGCTCAAATTGTTCGGCGTCGAGTGGGGTCGTCACCGCGTGCGCGGCAAAGGCTATGTTGTAAACCGCGTGCAGATCCGGGAGGTCGGAGGGTTCGAGTAATCTGAAACTGAGCATGGAAGAAAGGTCGAAAGGGAGCCGAAGGGAGAGGTG